>DATDIY010000205.1:0-3016 GCA_036520815.1 Acidimicrobiales bacterium | reverse complement strand
GTGGCCTCCTCCAGCACCGCCCGTTCGTCGGCGTCGAGCGTGGCGTAGGGATCACCGCTCCCGCCCGGCTCCATGGCGTCGACGATGTTCGGCCACTCGTCGGCCAACAGCCGCAGGGCCAGGACCTGCACGCTCATGAAGCTCGGGATCGAGTTGGGCACCCCGGGCACGATCGGCACCGCGCCCTGCCACACGCCGTCGGTGTTCTCCGCCGAGGCGAGCGTCTGGTAGGCGCCCCCGCTGCCGCCGTAGATGTAGCCGCGCACCGGGGCGTCGGCGCCGTAGAGCTCGGCCGCGACCACCCGCGAGAACTTGGCGGCGGCGGCGTTGGCCCGGTACCCACCGAGGGTCGGCGAAGCGGCCACGCCACCGGCGTTGTTGGACGACACCGCGTAGGCGCCGTTGGCGATGGCGAACACGACCGTCTCGTCGTCGGCGTCCTCGGTCGTGATCGTCGGGTAGGTCGACTCGAAGAAGCGGCCCTGGTAGGCGTCAGCCGCCGGGAAGTAGAAGGAGAACCGCACGTCGGTGTCGGTGAACCCGCCGTGCACGTAGCGGTATTCGACGGTCACGTCGGTGTCCGGGTCGGTCGTGGTGCGCTGCTCGTCGACGTCGATGTAGGGCGCGGTGCCCAGCTCGGGATCGACGCACTCCACGGTGACCAGCAACGAGCCGCCCGCTTCGGTGGCACATGGTGGTCCGGTCGGCGCCGGGAACGACGACGGCAGCGGAACCATCCCGGCCGAGCCCTCCCCATCGCTCGTCGTGGTGGGCGCGCTCGAGTCGTCGTCCGACGAGCAACTCACCGCCACCAACGCGACCACGACGGCGCCCGCGATCGCGGCGACGACAGCTCTCGACCTCATCGATGACATCCCCCTCGTAGCGAGATACGCACCGAGGCGACCCCCATCGCCTCAGGTGCGTGCCCGAACGGTAGGGGGCGACGACGAGCGGATGCAAGTCACCATCTCTGCTGAAGAGAACTCTGTTCTCGCAGGTAGGGGCCAGTAGGGGGCTCGGCGGCGGCGGCGATCAGGTGGCGGCGAGGTCGGGCCACAAGCGGTCGCGCAGCCCCGTCTGGCGCACGACCCGGTTGGCGATCGCCCGCCGTAGAGCGGCCTCGCTGCCGACGAGGGTGACGCCGTGCCGAGCGCGGGTCACCGCGGTGTAGAGCAGCTCCCGTGTGGCGAGCCGGGAGTCGGCCGGCGGCAGCACCACCACCACCTCGTCGAACTCCGAGCCCTGGCTCTTGTGGATCGTCATGGCGTGCACCGTCTCCACCGCCTCGAGGCGGGCCGGCGCCACCAGACGGACCCCACCGCTGGCGGCGAACGCCACCCGGGCGGCGCCCTCGGTGGCGACCACCACGCCGAGATCGCCGTTGGCCAGGCCCGACACCGCGTCGTTGGCGGTCACCAGGACGGGCCGGCCGACGTAGAACCCACCCGGGTGGGCGGCGCCGTCGGCGAGCCACTCCTCGAACTGCCAGTTCCAGCGGGCCACCCCGAACGGCCCCCGGCGGTGGGCGCACAGCACCCGCAACGACCCGAGGGCCTCGAGGGCCGCCTCGTCGTCACCCGCGGCCGCCGCCGCGAGGGTGCGGTGAGCGGCGTCGAGGGCGGTCTGGCGCACCGCCTCGGCGCCGGCGTCGGTGTCACCCCCGGCCTGCTCCCAGCCCAGCACCACACCCTGGCCGCCCACCGGCGCTGGGCCCTGGCCCGCCGAGAGATCGGGGCCTCCTGAGTGGCGAAGCACCTCCACCGCGGTGTCGGCATCGCCGGCGCGCACCGCGGCGGCGAAGCGACCCACGGTCGAGCCGGCGGGGAAGCGATAGCTGCGGGTGAGCACGGCCACGCAGTTGGTGACCTCGCCGGGCGGGGCCGGCTCCCCCTCGAGGACGGCCTCGACGGCAGGTCCGGCGATGTCACCGAGCACCGACCCGGCCTCCACGCTGGCCAGCTGCCCGGGGTCACCGACCAGCACCACGCGGGCGTCGGCTCGCACGGCGTCGAGCAGGTGCGCCATCAACGGCAACGACACCATCGAGGTCTCGTCGACGATGACGACGTCGTGGGTGAGTGGGTTGCCGCGGTGGTGGCGGAACGAGCCATCGGGGCGGGCGCCGAGGAGGCGGTGGACGGTCGACACCTCGGCCGCCGCCAGCCGGTCGGACAACCCGTCGGGGTCGGCGGGCGCGCCGGAACGGAGTCGGTCGGTGAGCGCCGCGATGCTCTCCCCCATCCGGGAAGCGGCCTTGCCGGTGGGGGCCACCAGGGCGATGCGGGTGCTGGGGTCGGCGGCGAGCAGGCGAGCGAGCAGGACGGCGACCGTGGTGGTCTTGCCGGTGCCCGGCCCGCCCACGATCACCGACAACAGCCCTCGGGCCCCGGCATCCGCGGCGGCCAGCTGCTCGGGCGAGGCGTCGAGCCCCGCCACCAACGCGTCGGCATCGATCGCCGACGCCGAGACGACACCACCGGACCGCCCGACGCCGGTGGCTCCGGCGCCGTCGGCCTCGAACCCGACCCGGGCCCGCCGGCACAGCTCGGCGGCCACCTGGTCCTCGTAGACGCGGTAGCGCTCCAGGTAGAGCCGGGTGCCGTCGAGCACGAGCGGCCGGCCCTGACGGCCGGCGGCGCCGACGGCCGGTGCGCCCGCCGCGCCGTGGTCGACCACCAGTGCGGAACCGGCGAGGGCCCGGCGCCAGGCGTCGAGGTCGGCGGGCCACGGCAGCGCCTCGACCATCTCGGCCGACACCGCGTCGGCGTCACCCTCGACCTCGGCGGGAACCGACCGGCGCACGGTGGCCAGATCGAGGCACACGTGACCGTGGCGCGGGGCGCGGGCGGCGAGCGCCACCCCCAACACCACCTGAGCCTGTTCGGCGTCGAGCAGTCCGTCGGGGTCGGCCAGTGCGCCGAGGCGGGCGAGGGTGGTGGCGAGATGGACATCGGCCGCCTGCAGCACCCCGGCCTCCCGCCACGGCGCCAGCAACGTCACCGCGTCGGTCGAT
>DATDIY010000204.1:0-6294 GCA_036520815.1 Acidimicrobiales bacterium | reverse complement strand
CAGCCTGGCGCTTTGCCACCGCCGCCTCAGCCGCCGCCTTTTCCTCGGCCGCCGCCTTGGCTGCCGCAGCCGCAGCCGCCCGCTCCGCCGGCGCCGCCCGCCGCGCCGATGCCCATCGCCCCCACCTTCCCCGGCGGCGGTGCCGTGCCGCCGACCGCACCTCCGCCGGCTTCTGGCTCGCCGTGGGGTGGGGCGCCGACCCCGCCGCCTCCGCTGCCCGTGGCCGAGAAGGCTGGCGGTGGCCGCAAGCTGCTCCGCGCCCTCGGGTTCGGCGTTGTCGTGCTCGGGCTGCTCGGCATCGGCTTCGGGGTGCGCTCGCTGATCGACGACGACTCGACGACGGTGGTCTCGGGTGCCTCGACGGTCTCGTCGATCCCGCAGGTCACCATCGACCCCGGCTCTGAGCCGGTCGCCGCCGTGGCGCAGACCGTCAGCCCGTCGGTCGTGCAGATCGAGACCACCGACGGCCTCGGCTCGGGCGTGTACTACGACGCCGCCAACGGCCTCGTGATGACCAACGCCCACGTGGTGGGTGACGCCACCACCGTCACCGTTCGCACCGCCGACGGCGACGCCACCGAGGGCCAGGTGCTCGGCGCCGACACCGGCACGGACATCGCCGTGGTCAAGGTCAGCGGTCTCGACGCCCCGGCCGCCTCCCTGGCCAACGAGACCCCGGCCGTCGGGCAGATCGCCGTCGCCGTCGGCTCGCCCTACGGCCTCGACCAGACCGTCACCTCCGGCATCGTGTCGGCCGTGAACCGGCCGGTCGACAACGACAAGGGCGTGGCGGTCAGCATGATCCAGACCGATGCCTCCATCAATCCGGGGAACTCGGGTGGGGCGCTGGCCAACCGCGAGGGCCAGATCATCGGCATCAACACCGCCATCTTCAGCCAGACCGGCGAGAACACGGGCATCGGCTTCGCCATCCCGATCGCCACCGCCAAGAAGGCGGCTGACCAGCTGGTCTCCGGCCAGGCGGTCACCAAAGCCGCACTGGGGCTCAAGGGCGGTGTCGAGTCTCCGGAGGGTGACGCCGGTGCCTACGTCGAAGAGGTCACACCGGGCAGCGCGGCAGAGGACGCCGGGATCCAGAGCGGCGACCTCATCGTCGCCGTCGACGGCACCGACATCCGCAGCTTCAAGGAGCTGCAGGGCCTGATCAGCTCCCACGTGCCCGGTGACGAGGTGACCGTCGAGGTCGTCCGCGACGGCGAGTCGGTGGAGATCGAGGTCACGCTCGGCACCTCCACCGGGAACTGAGCACACAGACGTCGGACCGGATCCACCACGGTCCGACCGAGGGAGGGGCTGCGCCAGCCAGCTGCCCCTCCCTCTCCCGCGTCTGGGGGACCGGCCCTGCGGCGGGTCGCGGAGGCCCCACTAGGCTGGATCGCTCATGGTTGTCGTGATCATCCTCCTCGTGGCACTGCTCGTCCTGGTGGTGACGGGCGTCGGCCTGATGGTGTCGCGCCGACGCCGCGCCGACCTGCTCGAGCCGCCGCCGACCGCTCCGCGCATCCCCCGTGAGGTGCGGGAGCAGGCCGAGGTCTGGGAGGACGAGGCCGAGGCCAGGGCCGACGCGGACCTCGAGACCCCGCTGCGTGACGGGGATTCGGTGGCCGGGGCGATCGCCGACGAGCTCGACCAGGCCGACGCCGACGCCCTCATCGCCGAGGCCGAGGCCGCGCTGGTCGAGGCGCCCGAGGAGCTGGTCAAGCCCCGCTTCCGCGACCGACTCTCTCGCGCCCGCAACGCCCTCTCCGGCGCCTTCGGCTCGATCGGCGGGCGCGGCAAGATCGACGAGGAGACCTGGGAGGAGCTGGAAGAGGCGCTCATCCTGGCCGACCTCGGAGTGGCCGCCACCGACGACCTGCTCGAGCACCTCCGCAGCCGGGTCAAGGCCGACGGCATCACCGACGGGGAGCAGCTCCTCGACGCGCTGAAGAGCGAGCTCAAGGCCCGCCTCGACGGCTACGACCGCGACCTGCACCTTTCTCTCGAGACCGGTCCCACCGTGTGGCTGTTCGTCGGCGTCAATGGCGTCGGCAAGACCACCACCATCGGCAAGGTCGGTGCTCGCGAGACCGCCGACGGCCTGAAGGTCGTGATGGCCGCCGGCGACACCTTCCGCGCCGCCGCCGCCGAACAGCTCGGCATGTGGGCCGAGCGGGCCGGTGCCGAGCTGGTCCGCGGCAGCGAGGGCGGCGACCCGAGCGCCGTCATCTACGACGCCGTCGATTCGGCCAACGCCCGCGGCTACGACCTCGTGCTGGCCGACACCGCCGGCCGGCTGCACACCAAGGTCAACCTCATGGAGGAGCTGCGCAAGGTGCGCCGGGTCGCCGACGGCGGCGCCGGCACCGTCACCGAGGTGCTCCTCGTGCTGGACGCCACCACCGGCCAGAACGGTCTGGTGCAGGCGCAGCAGTTCACCGAAGCGGTCGAGGTCACGGGCGTGGTGCTCACCAAGCTCGACGGCTCGGCCAAGGGCGGCATCGTCGTCGCCATCCATGCCCAGCTGGGCATCCCCGTCAAGCTCGTCGGCCTCGGCGAGGGCGCCGGCGACCTGGTTCCGTTCGATCCCGACGAGTTCGTGGAGGCCCTGTTCGCATGAAGTTGCTCACCTTTCCCTTCCGGTTGCTGTTCCGTCTCGTGGTGCTGCCGATCAAGATCGTGCTCGCCACCGCCGGGTTCACCTTCCGCACCGGCTTCAAGGCCGGCACGCTCCCCGTCAAGGGCGGTTACAAGGCGACGCGGCTGCTCGGGCTCAAGGCCCTGGTGCTGTTCGCCGCCGGCATCGCCCTCGGCATCGTGATCGGCCGCCGTCTCGGCGAGGCCGGCGCCGAGCTGGCCGAGTCCTACGGCGGCGGGTTCGACCGGGAGGATCGCGGCCCGGTCGTGGCGCTGGTGGAGGACACCGTGGAGATCGTCGAGACGGCCGATGGCACGGTCGTGTCCGAGACGGTGTCGGTGACCGAGGTCGAGGGCGCCGAGGCGGCCGAGATCCTCGAGGAGATCGACGAGGTCGCGGCCGAGCTCGAGGCCGAAGCCGTCCTCGAGGAGGCCATCGAGAAGGCCGAGGCCGACGGCCCGGGCGGCGCCGATGTTTGAGGCTCTCTCCGACCGCTTCGAGGGCGTCCTCGGACGTCTTCGCAGTAAGGGGAAGCTCACCGAGGAGGACATCGACGAGGCGCTGCGCGAGATCCGGCGTGCTCTTCTCGAGGCCGACGTCAACCTCTCCGTCGTCAAGAGCTTCATAGGCCGGGTGCGTGAGCGTTGCCTCGGTGAGGAGCTGTCGAAGGCCCTGAACCCGGGCCAGCAGGTCATCAAGATCGTCAACGAGGAGCTCACCACCACCCTCGGCGGCGAGACCATCCGCATCACCTACAGCGCCAAGCCCCCGACCGTGGTGCTCATGGCCGGCCTGCAGGGCTCGGGCAAGACCACCAACTCGGCCAAGCTGGCCCGCTGGTTCAAGAGCCAGGGCCGCCACCCGCTGCTCGTCGGCGCCGACCTGCAGCGTCCCGCCGCCGTCGAGCAGCTGCGCACCCTCGGCCGTCAGATCGAGGTGCCGGTCTTCTCCGAGGCCACCGACCCGGTGCAGGTCGCCGCCGCCGGTCTCGCCGAGGCCCGCAAGACCGGCCGCGACGTCCTCATCGTCGACACCGCCGGCCGCCTGGCCATCGACGCCGAGCTGATGGACGAGGTCCGCCGGATCTCCGACACGGTCGAGCCCAACTACACGTTCCTCGTCATCGACGCCATGACCGGCCAGGACGCCGTCAGCACGGCCGAGGCCTTCCACGAGACCCTCGAGCTCGACGGCGTCATCCTCACCAAGCTCGACGGCGACGCCCGCGGCGGCGCCGCCCTCTCGGTGAAGGAGGTCGTCGGCCGACCCATCGCCTTCGCCTCCACCGGTGAGAAGCTCCGCGACTTCGACCTTTTCCACCCCGACCGCCTGGCTGGACGCATCCTCGGCATGGGCGACATGCTCACCCTCATCGAGAAGGCCGAAGAGGTCTTCGAGAAGGACGAGGCGGAGGCCGCCGCCGCCCGCCTCATGGAGGGGCAGTTCACCTTCGAGGACTTCCTCGACCAGATGCAGCAGCTCAAGAAGATGGGTCCGCTGCAGGGAGTGCTGGGGATGATGCCGGGCGTGCCCAAGGAGGTGCGCAACGCCGAGATCGACGACAAGGAGATCGGCAAGATCGAGGCGATCATCCGCTCGATGACCTCGGCCGAGCGCGTCGACCCCGATCTCATCGACCAGTCCCGCCGGGTGCGCATCGCCCGCGGCTCGGGCACCGAGCCCACCCAGGTGGCCGAGCTGGTCAAGCAGTTCAAAGAGGTCTCCAAGATGATGAAGCGCATGGGAGGCATGGGCACCAAGCGCAGGAACAAGTCCCGGCGCAAGGAGAGCAAGGTCAAGGGGAAGAAGGGCAAGGGCCCGGGCGGGCGCACGACCTCGGCCGGTGGCCGGGTGTCGGCCAAGGGCAAGGCCCCCTTGCGGCTCCCCAACCTCGACGCCGGCGGTCAAGGGCTCCCGAACCCCGGCGCCAACGGCCTTCCCGACCTCCGCGACCTCGGGCTCGGAGAGGGATTCGGGGACCGCTGATACCCTGGCTTGCTCCCGAGCGAGCGGGAGCGCCACCATTGTCGGTCGCTCCCGCGCCGGGCGCGCCCGCACGATCGCCAAAGAATCGCCCCGTGAGCGCTGCCGAACCAGCGCCGAAGTAGAAGAGAGACACCCGTGGTAAAGCTCCGCCTGATGCGGATGGGCAAGACCAAGCAGCCGACCTACCGCGTCGTCGCCGCCGACTCCCGCTCCCCGCGCAACGGCCGGTTCATCGAGATCGTCGGTCACTACAACCCCCGCACCGAGCCGTCGTCGGTCACCATCGACAACGACAAGGCGGTGGCCTGGCTCCAGAAGGGTGCCCAGCCCACCGAGGCGGTCGAGAAGCTGCTGAAGATCTCCGGCGCCTGGGAGCAGTTCACGGGCCAGCAGTTCACCGGCACCGCGTCATGACCGACGCGGTCGACGAGACCTCGTCCGACGACACCGGTTCTGACGACGCGGGAGCCGACGGCTTCCCCACGGCGACGTCGGTGCTCGACTACGTCGTGCGCCAGCTGGTCGAGGATCCCGACGCGGTGTCGATCGAGCTCGACGACCGGGGTCGCCGGCCCGTGCTGAACGTGCACGTGGGCCCGGGCGACATGGGTCGGGTCATCGGCAAGCGGGGCCGGGTCGCCCAGTCGATCCGCACCGTCGTGCGGGCCGCGGCGGCGCGCGACGGCGGTGACGTCGAGGTCGAGTTCGTCGACTGAGCCGACCATGACCCTTCTCGCGGTCGGTCGGATCGACAAGGCCCAGGGTCTGCGCGGCGAGGTCGTCGTCACGCTCACCACCACGGAGACCACCCGGATCGATCCGGGCTCGGAGCTCCTCGCCGGCGACCGCCCCGTGGTGGTCGCCGCGTCGCGTCCGCACCAGCACCGGTGGGTCGTGCACTTCGAGGGTGTCAACAGTCGCGAAGAGGCCGAGGTGCTGGCGCGAGCAGTCCTGCGGGCCGAGGCGCCCGAGGAGACCGATCCCGAGGACCTCTGGGTCCACGAGCTCATCGGCCTCTCTGTCGTGGAATCCGACGGCACCGCCCGGGGGGTCGTCGAGGCGGTGCAGGACAACCCGGCGAGCGACCTGCTCGTGCTCGACTCGGGTGCGCTGGTGCCGTTGCGCTTCCTCGCCGGCCGCGACGACGACGGCCGACTCGTGGTCGAGGTGCCTCCCGGGCTGTTCGAGCTCGACGAGAGCTAGAACGGTCGAGGCCGTGCGCATCGACGTCTTCACCATCTTCCCCGACATGGTCGGGGGATTCGCCGGCCAGAGCCTGTTGGGCCGAGCGGCCACCAAGGGCCTGCTCGACGTGCGGGTGCACGACCTGCGCCAGCACACGACCGACGTGCACCGCACCGTCGACGACACCCCGTTCGGGGGCGGGGCCGGCATGGTGCTGATGCCCGAACCGATCTTCGCCGCCGTCGAGGCCGCCCAGCCGCCCCGGCCCCTGCTGCTCCTCGGCCCCGGCGGGCGTCGCCTCGACCAGGCCTTCGCTCGGGAGCTGGCGGCGGGGGACGGCTTCTCGCTGCTGTGCGGCCGCTACGAGGGCGTCGACGAGCGGGTGCGCGCCGAGCTGGTCGACGGTGAGATCTCGGTGGGTGACTACGTGCTGGCCGGGGGAGAGGTGGCCGCCATGGTGGTGCTCGAGGCCGTGGGTCGGCTGG
>DATDIY010000203.1:0-16813 GCA_036520815.1 Acidimicrobiales bacterium | reverse complement strand
GAGGCGGGACTGTTGCCGGGAGCGCTGCAGAAGAACCGCGGCCTGAAGTTCTTGTGCACCACCGTCGAGCTCCGGGTGGAGTCGACCGACTCGGTGCTCACCCGCCTCGTCGACGAAGGCGCGACCGTCCGCATTCCGGTGAATCATTTCGAGGGCAACTACACCTGCGACGAGGTGACACTTGCTCGACTCAGGGACGAAGACCGCGTCGTGCTGCGCTACCTGGACAACCCCAACGGCTCCGTCGACGACATCGCCGGCATCTGCAACGAGGCCCGGAACGTGGTCGGTCTGATGCCGCATCCCGAACGGGCGACGAGCGAGTTGCTCGGCAGCGCCGACGGGCTCCCCCTCCTTCGTTCGCTGGTGGCCTGAGCCCCGCGCCCTCCTCGGGAGGGCGCAGGAGCAGTGGCTGGGTCAGCTGCGCCCGCGCCCGATCCCGGCGGCTTTGAGGGTGGCGGCGGAGACGCCGGCCTCGCGCCAGGCCTCATAGGAGATGCCCTTGCGTTCGGCGTAGGGCTTGGCGACGGCCACGAACTCCTTCTCCAGCGCACCGAGGTCGATGGTGGTGCTCATCCGCTCGAACTCGAGCTCGAGGTCGATGCGACGTTGCACCAGCTCGAGACGCCGAAGCGGGTCCGCCGTGAGCAGCTCTTCCTGCGTGCGAGCGAGGTCCCGTTGGACGGAATCCGCCGTGCGCTTGCGTCCCCTCTTCGGCTTGTTCTGGTCGAGCGCTTCGAGGTACTTGCGGACGGCTCGGCCCTGGTTCCGGCCGGCGGCGAGCGCAGCCTTGTGCTCGTCGGTCATCCCGGATCTACTGCGTTTTGATGTTGCCATAGTTCGGCATTTGACCACAGTGCTCTCAGAAATGACAGCGCGCCGGACGGTTCGCTTTCACGGAGTTCCGTGAAAGCGCTTGTCTCGAATGCGACAGACAAGCTCTTCGGCATTGACCGTCATCCGCGCGTACCGGTCCGTATGCACTCGCGGACCGTGTCGGGCCTGATCGGAGCCGCGCCGCGCCGGAGTAGGTTCAACGGCCATGGAGGACGCGATCCACCGCTCGCTCGGTCTGACCGACGACGAGTTCGCCAGCATCACGACCATCCTCGGTCGCCAGCCGAACCACCTCGAGCTGGCGATGTACGCGGTGATGTGGTCCGAGCACTGCTCGTACAAGTCCTCTCGGGTGCACCTGAAGCGCCTACCGACCGAGGCGCCCTGGGTCCTGGTCGGGCCGGGGGAGAACGCCGGGGTGGTCGACGTCGGCGACGGCATCGCCGCCGCCATCCGCATCGAGAGCCACAACCATCCGTCCGCCATCGAGCCCTACCAGGGCGCGGCGACCGGGGTGGGCGGCATCCTGCGCGACATCTTCACCATGGGGGCCCGCCCCATCGCCCTCATGGACCCGCTGCGGTTCGGTCCGTTGGATGACCCGCGCAGCCGCTGGATCGCCGAAGGCGTGGTGAGCGGGGTGTCGGGCTACGGCAACTCGGTCGGGGTTCCGAACGTCGGCGGTGAGACCGTCTTCGACGAGACCTACAAGGGCAACCCGCTGGTCAACGTGCTCTGCCTCGGGGTGCTGCCCACCGATCGGCTCGTCCTGGGCCAGGCCACCGGGGTCGGCAACCTGGCGGTTCTGCTCGGATCGACGACCGGCCGTGACGGCATCGGCGGAGTGAGCGTCCTGGCCTCGGCCGGGTTCGCCGACGAGGAGACCGACGCGGCCAAGCGCCCGTCGGTGCAGGTGGGCGACCCGTTCGAGGAGAAGCGGCTCATCGAAGCGTGCCTCGAGCTGCTCGACGAGGGTCTCGTGGTCGGCATCCAGGATCTCGGCGGGGCCGGCCTGGCCTGCGCGACCAGCGAGACCGCCAGCCGCGGCGGCATGGGCATGGACGTCGACGTGAACGCCGTCGCCCGCCGGGAGGCCGGCATGGAGCCCTTCGAGGTCATGACCTCCGAGAGCCAGGAGCGAATGCTGGCGATCGTGGAGCCCGAGGGCCTCGACGAGGTGCTCGCCATCTGCGAGCGGTGGGAGGTGCGCGCCTCGGTCATCGGGCGGGTCACCCCTGGCGCCGCCACCGGTGACCCCGACGGTGGACGGCTGCGGATCCTCGACGGATGGGACGGCGAGGTGCTCGCTGACATCCCGGCGGCGTCGCTGCACGAGGACGCTCCCTTGTACCACCGGCCGTTGCAGGCCCCGGCTGACTTCGACGAGGCCGACCGCCGGCTCGGACCCGCGACACCGGCGCCGGAGTCGACCGACCTCGGAGCCGACCTGCTGGGGATGCTGGCCGACACCCGTTGGGTGTGGTCCCAGTACGACCACCAGCTGTTCCTCAACACCGTCGAGGGCCCCGGAGGCGATGCCGCGGTGCTGCGGCTGAAGCACCCAGTCACCGGGGCCGACACTGGGCGGGCGTTGGCGCTCACCACCGACGGCAACCACCGCTGGTGCGCCGTCGACCCGCGCGCTGGCACCGCCCTCACCGTCGCCGAGTCGATGCTCAACCTGGCGTGCGTCGGGGCTCGTCCGCTCGCCGTCGTGAACTGCCTGAACTTCGGGAACCCCGAGCACCCCGAGGTGATGTGGCAGCTGTCGGAGGCGATCGACGGCATGTCCGAGGCATGCCGCGCCTTCGGGATCCCCGTCATCGGAGGCAACGTCAGCCTCTACAACGAGTCGCTCGGCGCCGACATCGACCCCACCCCCGTCGTGGGCATGCTGGGCGCCATCGACCGGCTCGAGCGTCGGCCCCCCGGTGTGGGGTTGGTCGCCGGCGGCCGCCTGCTGCTGGTGGGCGTCACCCAGCCCGAGGTGTCGGGCTCGGTGTGGGCCCGGAGCCACGCCCAGCGTGGTGGTCGGCTCCCCGTCCTCGACACCGCCATGCACGAGTCGGTCTGCACCCTCGTGCGCCAGCTCGTCGCGGGTGGACTCGTGGCCGGCGCCCACGACATCGCCGCCGGAGGCCTGGGCCTGGCTCTCGCGGAGATGGCGGTCCGGTCCGGGCTCGGGGTCAACGTGGCCAGGGTCCACTCCGCCGCCGAGCTGTTCTCCGAGAGCCCGTCGCGGGTGGTGCTGTGCGTCGACCCCGAGCGCCTGACGACCGTCGAGAACGTGTGCGAGAACGCCGGTGTGCCCGTCGCCCGGATCGGCGTGGCCGGCGGCGGCCGCATCGCGGTGAAGGGTCTGCTCGACCTTCCCCTGGCCGACGCCGGGGGTGCCTGGTCGAACCGTCTGCCTGACGCGCTCGGCTCGGGCACCGCCCAGGACTGAGACGTCACACCGGAGTGGTGCGGGCGGACCGGTACGATGGTCGGGTGAGCGAGCCGGCCGCTGGTGGAGTCCCCGTCCGACCGACCGCTGGTCTCGACATCGGGGCGGCGTCGGCCGATGACGACACCCCCAAGGAGGCGTGTGGCGTCTTCGGCGTCTACGCCCCCGACCAGCCGGTCAGCCACCTGACCTATCTCGGTCTCTACGCCCTGCAGCACCGTGGCCAGGAGTCGGCCGGGATGGCGGTGAGCGACGGCCAGATGGTCACGGTGGTCAAGGACATGGGCCTGGTGTCCAACGCTTTCGACGACCGCACCCTCGCCGCTCTCAACGGCCACCTCGCCATCGGCCACACCCGCTACTCGACGACCGGTTCGAGCACGTGGCGCAACGCCCAGCCCGTGTACCGCGACGTCGCCGCCCACACCGTGGCGCTCGCCCACAACGGCAACCTCGTCAACACCGAGGACCTCGCCGAAGAGCTCGGGATGCTGCCCGGCACCATCACCTCCGACAGCGACGTGATGACCGAGATGATCGCGACCGAGCTGGCCAAGCACCCCGACCAGAGCAGCGACGGTCGGGCCCTCGAGCGCGCCCTGCTGGAGGTGCTGCCTCGCTGGAAGGGCGCCTTCTCGGTCGTGGCCATGGACGAGAACCACGTGATCGGCATGCGCGACCCCAACGGCTTCCGACCGCTGTGCCTGGGCAAGCTGCCCCACGGCTGGGTGCTGGCATCGGAGAGCCCTGCCCTCGACGTGGTCGGGGCCCACATGGTCCGCGAGCTCGAGCCGGGCGAGATGGTCGTCATCGATGCCGACGAGGTGCGCTCGATCCGGGTCTTCGAAGAGGAGCGGGTCGATCCGAAGCTCTGCCTGTTCGAGTTCGTGTACTTCGCCCGGCCCGACACCCGGCTCTACGGCCAGAGCGTCCACCAGGCCCGCGTACGCATGGGCGAGCAGCTCGCCGAGCAGGCGCCCGTCGAGGCCGATCTCGTCATGGGCGTGCCCGAGTCGGGCCTGCCCGCCGCCGAGGGCTTCGCCCGGGCGACCGGCATCCCCTACGGCCAGGGACTGGTGAAGAACCGGTACATCGGTCGCACGTTCATCGCCCCGAACCAGGAGATGCGTGCCCTCGGCGTGCGCATGAAGCTCAACCCGCTGCGCGACAACATCGCCGGGCGCAAGCTCGTGGTGGTCGACGACTCCATCGTGCGGGGCACCACCACCCGGGCGATGGTCTCGATGCTGCGGGAGGCAGGTGCGGTCGAGGTCCACATGCGGATCTCCTCGCCGCCCTACAAGTGGCCCTGCTTCTACGGCATGGACACCGGCACCCGGGGCGAGCTGCTGGCCGCCAACATGAGCGTCGACGAGATCCGCGAGTACCTCAACGTCGACTCCCTCGCCTACCTCTCCCTCGATCGCCTCCTCACCGCCACCGGCGCGGTCGGGGCCGGCTTCTGCGACGCCTGCCTCACGGGTGAGTACCCGGTGGCGATCTCGCCGCGCCAGCGCAAGGACGTGCTCGAGCTGCCGTCGGAGCGCGCCGCCGCTCCCGGCCAGTCGCAGTTCGTCGGTCTGCTCGACGGCGCGGCCGGGCTGCCCGTCGACGATGCTGCCGCCCGCGAGGCCGCGCCGCCGCCTGTGACGGTGATCCACGACGGAGCCGGCGGGTTGGGCGAGGACCCACCGCTGTGACCTCCGCATCGTCCCCCGCCGGTGGCGGGGAGACCTACGCCGGCGCGGGCGTCAGCATCGACGCCGGCGAGCAGGCGGTCGAGCGCATCAAGGGCAAGGTCCGCTCGACCTTCCGGCCCGAGGTCGTCGGCGACATCGGCGGGTTCGGCGGGCTGTTCGCCATCGACCCGAGCCGCTACCGCCAGCCGGTGCTCGTCTCCTCCACCGACGGCGTCGGCACGAAGGCGCTGGTGGCCCAGGCCGTGGGCCAGTTCGAGACCATCGGTGTCGACCTGGTGGCGATGTGCGTCGATGACCTCGTCTGCCAGGGAGCCGAGCCGCTCTTCTTCCTCGACTACATCGCCGTGGGTCGCCTCGACCCGGATCACATCGAGCAGCTGGTCGAGGGTGTGGCCGAGGGCTGTCGCCAGGCCGGGTGCGCCCTCATCGGCGGGGAGATGGCCGAGCACCCGGGCGCGATGGAGCCCGGCGAGTTCGACCTCGTCGGCTTCGCCGTCGGCATCGCCGAACGCGACGAGCTGGTCACCGGCACGACCATCACCGCCGGTGACGTGCTGATCGGCCTGCCGTCGCCGAACCTGCGCTCGAACGGCTACTCACTGGCCCGTCGGGTGCTGCTCGATCGGGCCCAGCTCCCGCTCGACGGCCCGGCCTACGAGGGTGCGCACCGCAGCCTGGGCGAGGAGCTGCTCGCTCCGTCGGTCATCTACGCCCCGGCGATCATGGCCCTGCGCCGGGCGGTCGATCTGCGTGGGGTCGCCCACATCACCGGCGGCGGCATCCCCGGGAACCTCAACCGTGTGTTGCCCAAGGGCACCGCGGCCGAGGTCGAGCGGCGCTCGTGGGAGGTGCCAAGGGTGTTCGGCGAGATCCAGCGCCTCGGTGGGGTCGCACCTGAGGAGATGGACCGGGTGTTCAACATGGGCCTCGGGATGATCGTGGTGGTGCCCGAGGGCGACGCCTTCAAGGCCCTCGACGTGTTGCGGGCCCAGGGCCACCGCGGCGCCGTCGAGGTCGGCCGGATCGTCCCCGGCGACCAGTCCGTCACCATCGTCTGACCCCTGCCTCGACTTCCCGCAAGTGGGCTCACCAGCTCCAGCCCGCTCGATGTGGTGAGCCCACTTCGGGGGAGCCAGCTCGGGCGGCGCGTCGAGCAGCGCGCACCTGGGCGATGACACGAGGCGGGTGATACCAGATGTCGAGCTCGTTGACCTCGAGCACCGTCCACCCTGCTCCCCGGAGTCGCTCGAACCGGATCTCGTCCCGGGCCTGGTCGACCCGGCTCGAGTGGAACAGCGCGCTCTGCACCTCGACCACGAGGCGCAGCGCACGATCGAGGAAGTCGACCCGCCCGATCCACCCGTGCTCGTCACCGAGGTCGACCTGTCGCTCGAACGGCGGGTCACCGACGTCGGCCAGGATGTGCTCGAAACGGCGCTCGAGGTTGCTCTCGGTCGGACGGTCGTGCGGATCTCGGGCGGCGGCGAGGGCGCGAAGGGCCGCACTGCCCTTCGCTCCGCCCCGGCTCGGGAGTGAGGCCACGAGCCTGTGGAGCTGGTCGATCCGGAGTAGTCGCCGGGACACCATCCGTTCGCACACGAGGTCGAGGCGATCGGGATGGAGGTGCGCAGCCAGGTCGCAGAGCGTCCGCACGGGAGTGGTGACCGGGATGCTGCGGATCGTCATCGCATCGGTCGGGGAGAAGCGGCGACTGGTGTGGACGATCCCCAGGTGCCTGCGGCCTCGATGGGGCTGTCGATCGGTGAGCACGTGGATCGGCTCGAGCTCGAACGCGAGAAGTTCCATGAACGCGGCTGCCGAGAACGACGACACGACTCCGCCCGGAACGTCCAGCGCAGCTGCCATGGCGGCCTGGTCCGTCGTTGGCGCCGAGCCGACGAGTCGGAGCACCCGGTCGGACAGCCACTCGAGTCGCCCCTGAGCGACGAGGTGGGCGACCGAGCTCGGCGAGAACCCGAGCCGGTGGAGCTGGGTGCGTCGAATCAGCCCGTGCTGTCGAGCCGTGACCTGGCGGAGTCGAACATGAAGTGACATGGATGATCATGAAACTTGGGGGGTGTGACAGTCGGTGGGCCGTGACCCTTCGTAAGCGGGCTCACGACGTACAGCGGGCCCGACGTGGTGAGCCCACTTCCGGGTCTGGAGACGAAAGTGGGCTCACCTCGTACGGCGGGGTGGATGTGGTGAGCCAGCTTTGGGGAGAGGGGGAGCCACGAAAGAGGGGGGAGGTCGGGGCGTTCGGGGGGCCGGTAGGGTCGGCCGGCGTGAGCGACGCCGGATCCGACACCAAGCAGCAGCTGATCGAGCACCTGCTCACCCACTCGGTGCGGCGGGGGGACTTCACCCTCAAGTCGGGACGCAAGAGCTCGTGGTTCATCGACTCGAAGCAGACGGTGTGCCGCCCTGACGGACTTCTCCTCGTCGCCGACCTGGCCCTCGATCTGATCCCGGCCGACGTCAACGCGCTCGGCGGGCTCACCGTGGGCGCCGACCCGGTCGCCTACGGGGTTGCTGCGGTGGGGGCCTCCCGCGGTCGGGACCTCCGGTCGTTCACCATCCGCAAGGAGTCGAAGGACCACGGGGTCAGTGGCCGGCTGGCGGGGGCGCTCGAGCCGGGGGACAAGGTCGTCATCACCGAGGACACCGTCACGCGGGGCACGTCGTCGATGGAGGCCCTGCAGGTGGCTCGCGAGCTGGGCGCCGAGCCGGTGATGGTCCTGGTCGTGGTCGATCGGGGCGGCACCTGCGCGGCGATGTGCGAGGCGGAGGGGGTCGAGTTCCGGGCGCTGGTGAGCGCCCCCGATCTGGGCTTCGACTACGAGGGCGCCTGAGCAGCCATCGCGCGGGCGAACGGACTGCGTCCCCGATGGGGCGCGCAACTACCGTGATCCGCATATGGCGAACACCCCGACCGCAGCGTTCAGCATCCGACTCCGAGTGCGCCTCACGAACACCCCTGGCGCCCTCGGGCAGCTGGCCGGAGCGATCGGCGCGGTAGGCGGCAACATCTGGTCGCTCGACGCGTTCGAGGCCAAGGACCTCTACCTCGACGAGGACCTCGTCGTGAACTGCACGAGCGAGGCCCACCAGCAGGCCGTGCTGGAGGCCGTCCGCGCGGCCGAGGGCGTCGAGCTGCTCAGTTGGCAGGACCGCACCTTCGCCATGCACCAGGGCGGCAAGATCGACGTGGTCTCGCGCAATCCCGTCGTCGACCGTGACGACCTGTCGATGGCCTACACGCCGGGGGTCGCTCGGGTCTGCAAGGCCATCGAGGCCGACCCGGACCTCGCCCACGAGCTCACCATCAAGAAGAACACGGTGGCCATCGTGAGCGACGGCACCGCGGTGCTGGGCCTGGGCGACATCGGACCGCTCGGCGCCATGCCGGTGATGGAGGGCAAGGCGCTCTTGTTCAAGGAGTTCGCCGGCGTCGACGGCTTCCCCATCTGTCTCGCCACCAAGGATCCGCAGGAGATCATCGAGACCGTCGCCCGCATCGCCCCCACGTTCGGCGGCATCAACCTCGAGGACATCGCCGCGCCGGGGTGCTTCGAGGTGGAGGAGCGGCTCAAGGAGATCCTCGACATCCCCGTCTTCCACGACGACCAGCACGGCACCGCCGTCGTCGCGCTGGCGGCCCTCGAGAACGCTCTCAAGATCGTCGACAAGAAGATGAGCGATCTGCGGGTCGTCATCGCTGGCGTGGGGGCGGCGGGTGTGGCCATCGCCAAGATCCTCATGGAGGCAGGGGTGCCCGATGTGGTCGGCGCCGACCGCAAGGGCGCCGTGCACACCGGTCGCGACGACCTCAACGTGGCCAAGCAGTGGTTCGCCGAGAACACCAACCCCGACAGGCGCACCGGTGAGCTCGGCTCCCTGCTCCGGGGCGCCGATCTGTTCGTGGGGGTGAGCGGTCCGAACCTCATCACCCGTGACGACGTGCTCACCATGGCCGCCGACCCGATCGTGTTCGCCATGGCCAACCCCGATCCGGAGATCCGGCCCGAGGAGGCCGCCGGCGCGGTGGCGGTCATGGCGACGGGCCGCAGCGACTTCCCCAACCAGATCAACAACGTGCTGTGCTTCCCCGGCATCTTCCGTGGCGCCCTCGACGTCGGCGCCACCGCCATCACCGAGAACATGAAGCTGGCCGCCGCCGGTGCCATCGCCTCGGCGGTCTCGGAGGCCGAGTTGGCGCCCGACTTCGTGATCCCGTCGGTGTTCGACCGTCGAATCGGCCCGCTCGTCGCCACGGCCGCGGCCGAGGCGGCCGTTCGCGACGGCGTCGCCCGCCGGGCGTGACCGCTCCGGGCCCCGGGCGGCCGATCCGCGTCGTCACCTTCGACTTCTGGGACACGCTCGTCCGCTCTGACACCGCTGCGTTCCGGCTCGCTCGCCGGATCGCGGTCGCCGAGGAGCTCGCCCGTCACGGGCTGCCGGCGGAGCACGATGCCATCGAGTCGGCCTTCGACATCGCCCTGGCGCGGTTCAACTCGGGTTGGGCCGGCAACGAGCAGTTCACCGGTCACCACGCCGCCGAGGTCGTGGCCGACGTCCTCGGGCACGATCCGGCGCCCACCGTGCGCCAAGCCCTGATCGAGGCCTACCTCGGGTCGCAGGGCGAGGTCCAGACCGAGCTCACGCCCAACGTGGCGGACACCCTGCGCACCCTGAAGGCGGCGGGCCTGCGTCTCGGGATCGTCTGCGACGTCGGGCTCACGCCGTCGACCAACCTCCGTCACATCCTCGAGCGCCACGGTGTGCTGCGGCTCTTCGACCACTGGTCGTTCTCCGACGAGGTCGGTGTCTACAAGCCGGCGGCGGAGATCTTCGAGCACGCCCTCACCGGGCTCGGCGGGGCGACCCCGGCCGAGGCCGCGCACATCGGCGACCTGCGGCGCACCGACGTGGCCGGGGCCCGGGGCATGGGGATCCTGGCGCTGCGCTACACGGGTGTCGTCGACGACGACCCCGACCACGGGCCCGAGGGCGACGTGGTGGTCGCCGACCATGCCGACCCGCCGGCAGTGCTCGGACTGACCGGGCCCGGCGGCTGACCTACGCCGGTGCGACCATCGAGGTCGCCTCGACGTCGCTGGCGGCGTTGCGGACCAGCTCGTCGACGTAGGCGAGCTTGTCGATCACGGTGGGGGCGAGGACGAACGGATAGAGGTCGGGCTCGCCCATCGACCGGTTGAGCATGTTGAGCGCGCCGGAGAGGGTGATCCACTGCCGAACGAGCTCCTCGAACGGACCCTGCTCCACGCCCGCCACCGGAACCCGTTCACCGGGATGGTCCGGATCGGCGACGCTCACGCCGCTCTCGATCGCCGTCTGGATGGTGTCGCGGATGTGCAGGATGTGGGCGAAGGTCTCAGCCCAGTCCTCCCACGGATGCATGGTGGCGTAGGCGGAGACGTGAGCGTTCTCCCAGCCGGCCGGGCCGCTCCCGCCGTAGTGCGCCGACACCGCCTTGCGGTAGTCGATCCGCTCGTCTCCGAACAGCTCCCGGAACTGCTCGATACGGCCGGTGTCGCGCACGAGCACCATCCAGTAGTAGTGGCCGACCTCGTGGCGGAAGTGACCGAGCAGGGTGCGATAGGCCTCGCCCATGTCGGTGCGAACCCGTTCCCGGTGGGCGTCGTCGGCCTCGGCCAGGTCGAGGGTGATCAGCCCGTCCTCGTGGCCGATCATCACCTGGTCGAAGCGGCTGGACAGCAGGTCGAAGGCCAGGCCCTCCTCGTCGGCGGTGAAGGCCACGATGGGGAGTCGAAGGTCGACGAGCTGGGCGACGAGGCGTCGTTTGGCCGCCTCGGCCTCCATGAAGCTCTCATGGGCGGCGGTGTCCTCCGCCGGTGGGCGGGTGCGGGTCAGCGCACAGCTCCGGCACCGGCCCGTGACGCCGGGCGGGACGACCCAGTTGCAGCCGTCGAGCTCGGCGTTGGCGCACCGCCGGGGCCCGTCGGGCTGGTCGTCGGCCCCCACCGCCACCATCGAGAACGAGCTCGCCTCGAACCCGAGGGAGGTTCCACAGGCCAGGCAGAGGTCGTTCTCGAAGAACACCCGTTCGGCGCAGTTTGGACAACTCAGATCTCGCATCCAGCACTCCCTTCCCAAATTCCCCGGTTCGAAACACACGCGTCACGGGTCACGGTCATCATGGAGCACGCACGAGCCCTCCGGTCCGGACCTGAGGGCGAAACACTGGAACCACCGATCGACCACACATCTGAACGTCGCGACTCCTCGTCAGGCCGACAAGGCCCCCGCTCCCTGTGGGAGGACTACGAGCGCGGTTCCTCGTGGGACGAGATGCTGGGCACCGACGCGCCCCGGCCCGGCTGTGGCGGGGTGGTCGACTACCTCGACCGGCTCGGCGAGGAGCTCCTGGCCCGCCAACGGGCGGCGGAGCTGGCCATCGCCTCGATGGGCATCTCGTTCACCGTCTACTCCGAGAAGGGCAACATCGACCGGGCCTGGCCCTTCGACGTGATCCCCCGGGTCATCGAGATCAACGAGTGGTCCCGGGTGGCGGAGGGCCTCATCCAGAGGCTGAGGGCGCTGAACCTGTTCATCGGCGACCTCTACGGCGACGCCAAGGTCCTCGCTGACGGGGTGATCCCCGAGGAGATCGTCAAGGGCTCGCCGAACTACCGCCCCGAGTGCATCGGTGTCGTTCCCCCGCTCGGCACGTGGGCCCACATCAGCGGCAGCGACCTCGTGCGCGGCGCCGACGGCGTCTTCCGGGTGCTCGAGGACAACCTCCGGGTCCCGTCCGGGGTCTCCTACATGCTCGAGAACCGGCAGATCTCCAAGCGGGTCTTCGCCGACGCCTTCCGCAGCCTCGACATCCAACCGGTCGACGGCTACCCGGCGCGGCTCCAGCAGACCCTCTCGGCGCTGACGCCGCGCCCCGGCGACACGCCCGTGATCGCCGTCCTGACCCCCGGCATCCACAACTCGGCCTACTTCGAGCACGCTTTCCTCGCCTCCCAGATGGGCGCGCTGCTGGTGGAGGGGAACGACCTCGTCGTGGGCGACGACGACGTCTGCCGGGTGCGCACGGTCGGGGGCCTCGTGCAGGTCGACGTGATCTACCGCCGGGTCGACGACCTGTTCCTCGATCCGGAGGTCTTCCTGCCGGACTCGATGGTCGGAGTCCCGGGCCTGATGCGGGCGTGGCGGGCCGGCAACGTCGCCGTGGCCAACGCGCCGGGGGCCGGGGTGGCCGACGACAAGGTCGTCTACGCCTACGTGCCCGAGCTGATCCGGTACTACCTGGGCGAGGATCCCGTCGTCGACGCCGTCCCCACCTACGTCTGTCTACGAGACGACGACCGGCGCTTCGTGCTCGACCACCTCGACGAGCTGGTGGTGAAGCCGGCCAACGAGAGCGGGGGCTACGGCATCTTCATCGGCACCAGTGCCACGGCCGAGGAGAAGGAGGACATCCGGGCTGCGGTCCAGGCCGAGCCCCGCAACTGGATCGCTCAGCCGATCATCGCCCTGTCCACCGCACCGACGTTGTGCGACGACCGCCCGGCGCCGCGCCACATCGATCTCCGGCCGTTCATCCTGTCCGGGGAGAACCCCTACGTCACCAACGGCGGGTTGACCCGGGTGGCCCTGCGGGAGGGTTCACTGGTGGTGAACAGCTCTCAGGGTGGGGGCAGCAAGGACACCTGGATCATCGACCCGCACGTGGACGGGAGCTCCCCGCCCCTCGCCGACATCGCTCCCGCCCACCGCGGGAACTCCCAGGCCCAGGAGGGATCGTGAGCGACGACACCGCGACACGCGGCGACCTCGACACCCACGTCGAGGAGGACGATCTCCTCGCCGAAGGCGCGGCCGGGGTGGAGGCCGCCACCGGCATCGGCGGTGGGGCGCTGCTGTCGAGCGTCGCCGAGCACCTGTACTGGGCGGGCCGGTACCTCGAGCGGGCCGAGTCGACCGTGCGCCTGGTGCGGTCCCACACCGAGCTGTTCGTCGACCTGCCCCGTTCCGCGGGGCTCGGGTGGGCGCCGCTGCTCGCCGTCACCGGCACCCGCACGGTGTTCGACGACGGCTACGACAAGGTCGTCGAGGACGACGTCGTTCACTTCCTGCTCGCCGAGCGCACCAACCAGGGCTCGGTGGTGGCGTCGATCGACCAGGCCCGGGAGAACCTCCGGGTCACCCGGGGCATGATCCCGCAACGCATGTGGGAGGTGCTCAACGAGACCAGCCAGTGGGTGCGGTCCACCGCCACCGCCGGTTCGGCCCGCCACGCCCGGGTGATGTGGACCGAGGACGTGATCCGCCGGTTCCACACGCTCACCGGCATCGTCGCCGTCGCCATGAGCCGCGACCTCGCCTACGCCTTCCTCGAGCTGGGTCGGCTCATCGAGCGGGCCGACATGACCACGAGGGTCCTCGACGTGCAGGCCGGAATCCTGATGGGGTCCGGCTCCCAGGGCCTCGCGCCGTTCACCGATCTCACCTGGGGGGCGATGCTGCGCACCCTCGGTGCCGAGCAGGCGTACCGCCGGCAGATGGGCGGCGTCGTCTCCGCCCGCAAGGCGGTGCGGTTCCTCCTGCGTGACCTGGCATTCCCCCGTTCGGTCGAGCACTGCATGCTCGAGATCTCGCGATGGCTCCTCGAGCTGCCCTACCAGGAGGGCCCGCGGGCGGCGGCGACCACCACGAGCATGCTGCTCGACCAGATCCTGATCGACGACCTCGACCTGAACGGCCTCCACGAGTTCGTCGACCAGGTCCAGCTGGGCCTCGGCGATCTGCACGTGCAGCTCGAGGCGGCGTACTTCCCCGCCCGACCAGACGGGTCCACCACATGAGCATCCACGTCGCCATCGAGCACCGCACCCGCTATCGCTTCGACCGATCGGTGGCCCTGGGCCCCCACGTGGTGCGGTTGCGTCCGGCGCCGCACTGCCGCACCCCGATCCTCTCGTACTCGCTGACGGTCGAGCCGAAGGATCACTTCCTCAACTGGCAGCAGGACCCGTTCGGCAACTTCGAGGCCCGGCTCGTGTTCCCGGAGAAGGCCGACGAGCTGTCGATCATCGTCGACCTCGTGGCCGACATGACCGTCGTCAACCCGTTCGACTTCTTCCTCGAGCCGGAGGCGGAGACGTTCCCGTTCGCCTACGAGGACGACCTGCGTCGCGACCTCGGCCCGTACCTCGAGTGCGACCCCGTCGGCCCGCTGCTCGGGGCGTGGCTCGAAGGGGTCGAGATGCCCGAGGCCGGCGCGCCCACCGTCGACTTCCTCGTCGCCCTCAACCAGCGTCTGCAGGGCGACATCGCCTACACGACACGGATGGAACCGGGTGTGCAGGCGGCGGAGGTCACGCTGGCCAAGGCACTCGGCTCGTGCCGCGATTCCGGTTGGCTGCTCGTGCAGGTGCTGCGGAACCTGGGCCTGGCCGCCCGCTTCGTCTCGGGCTACCTCGTGCAGCTCACCGCCGACACGACCCCTCTCGACGGCCCGGCGGGCACCACGGTCGACTTCACCGACCTCCACGCCTGGTGCGAGGTGTTCCTCCCCGGCGCCGGATGGGTCGGGCTCGACCCGACCTCGGGGCTGTTCGCGGGTGAAGGGCACCTCCCGCTGGCGGCCACCCCTCGTCCCGCGTCCGCTGCTCCGGTCACCGGTGTCACCGAGCCGTGCGAGGTCACCTTCGAGTTCTCCAACTCCGTGACCCGGATCCACGAGGATCCCCGTGTCACCGCGCCCTACACCGACACGCAATGGGCCCGCATCGACGCCCTCGGTCGGGCGGTCGACGATCGGCTCGACGCCGGCGACGTGCGCCTCACGCAGGGTGGCGAGCCCACGTTCGTGTCGGTCGACGACATGGATGCCGAGGAGTGGACCGTCGGCGCGGACGGCGACGACAAGCGGTCGAAGGCCACGATGCTCACGGCGCGGCTGGCCGACGCCTTCGCGCCCGGCGGGTTCATCCACGCCGGCCTCGGCAAGTGGTACCCGGGCGAGCCGCTCCCTCGGTGGCAGCTCGGGGTGCACTGGCGGCGCGACGGCGCGGCGTTGTGGTCGAAGCCGGACCTGCTGGCCGAACCGTTCTCCTCGGGCACCTCGACTCCTGCGGAGGCCGAGGCCCTCGCCGCCTCCCTGGCCGAGCGCCTGGGTCTGCCCTCGCACGTCGTGCACCCTGCCTACGAGGACCCGCTGGTCGCCATGCTCGACGACGTCCGCCGGCCGGCGGGGGAACCACCGGCGGACGACCTCGATCAGGCCGATCCCCGGCTGGACACCGAGGACGGCCGGGCCGAGATCGTGGCCGAGCTCGATCGCGAGGTCACCGAGCCGGTGGCGTGGGTCATGCCGTTGCACCACCTCCGCACCCGTCAGGGCAGCGGTTGGGCCACCGTCGAGTGGGTGCTGCGCCGCGGGCGGCTCGTGCTCGTCCCTGGTGACTCGCCGGCCGGGCTCCGGCTCCCCCTGGGTTCGTTGACCTGGACGCCGACCCCGCCGGAGGCTGACCGATCGGGCTTCGAGCCCCGCGCCGAGCTGTCACCCGTCCGTGCCGAGCGGACGGCCGGCGTCGCGGTCGTCGTGCCGCTCGAGGGTGCCCCGCCCACGGCCCTCGCCGTCGAGGTCCGCGACGGAGTGCTGTGCGTGTTCCTCCCGCCGCTCACCCACTTCGAGGACGCCGTCGAGCTGCTCGGCATCGTCGAGGCGGCGGCCGTCGACCTCGGCCAGCCCGTCCTCATCGAGGGTTACCCTCCGCCCTCGGACCCTCGGCACCGGTCGATCGTGGTGGCGCCCGACCCCGGGGTGATCGAGGTCAACCTCCAACCGGCGGCCTCCTGGTCGGAGCTGGTGGACACCACCACCGTGCTCTACGACGCCGCTCGGTCCACCCGCCTCGGCACCGAGAAGTTCGAGCTCGACGGCACCCATTCCGGTTCGGGGGGCGGCAACCACGTCACCCTCGGCGGGGCCACTCCGGCCGACAGCCCGCTGCTGCGCCGTCCCGACCTGTTGCGGAGCATGGTCACCTACTGGCAGCACCACCCGTCGCTGTCGTACCTCTTCTCGGGCCGGTTCGTGGGGCCCACCAGCCAGGCGCCGCGGGTCGACGAGGCTCGCCACGACGCGCTCGACGAGTTGGAGATCGCCTTCGGGGAGATGGACCGCCTGGACGAGGCCCCACCGCCGTGGATGGTCGACCGGTTCTTCCGGAACCTGCTCGTCGATCTCACCGGGAACACCCACCGGGCCGAGTTCTGCATCGACAAGCTCTTCTCGCCCGACGGTGAGCGGGGTCGGTTGGGCCTGCTCGAACTGCGCGGCTTCGAGATGCCACCGCACCCGCAGATGGCGTTGGTGCAGGGCCTGCTGGTGCGGTCGCTGGTGGCCCGCCTCTGGGAGGACCCCTACGAGGCGAGGCTGGTGCGCTGGGGAGTCGAGTTGCACGACCGGTTCCTGTTGCCTCACGAGGTCGCCGCCGACATCACCGCGGTGGTCGACGACCTCGTCGACCACGGGCTGCCGTTCGAGCAGTCGTGGCTCGATCCGTTCCTCGAGTTCCGGTTCCCCCGGCTGGGCACCGTCGAGGTCGACAGCGTCCGCCTCGAGCTGCGCGCCGCCATCGAGCCGTGGCTGGTGCTCGGCGAGGAGGTCTCGCAGACGGCCACGTCGCGCTACGTCGACTCGTCGGTCGAACGACTCCAGGTGCGCGCCGAGGGCGTCGCTCCCGACCGCCACGTGATCACGTGCAACGGTCGGGTCGTGCCGTTGCGGCCCACCTCCACCCCCGGCACCTCGATCGCCGGGGTCCGC
>DATDIY010000202.1:0-17165 GCA_036520815.1 Acidimicrobiales bacterium | reverse complement strand
GAAGGCGGCCAGGTTGTCCTGCAGGCTGACGCCCTTCTCCGAGCCGGCCCGGAGCGCGAGGCTCACCGACTTCGGGAGGCGCTTCTGCGAGCGCCGCTCGGCTTCGGCGACGGTCTCGAACCAGGCGTTGGGCACGTCAGGACGCTCCCAGTGCGATCCCGGCGAGGGGGTTCTCGTCGCAGGACCGGTCGGGCCTGCGCATCAGCGTCACGGGGACGGCGCCCGGCCGCGAGTGGTCGCCGGAGGGCTTCGGTGCGGAACCGTCGGCCACGTTGGCGAGCAGGAGGTCGGCGTTGCCCTTCACGCACTCGGGGTCGGGCCCGTCGAGGGGGAGCCCGGTGAAGAACTTGGCCGCCATGCAACCGCCGCGGCAGGCGTCGTAGGCCGAGCACGAGGCGCAGGCACCACCGGACTGCGGCTCGCGGAGCGTCTCGAAGAGCTCCGACTCCCGCCACACCTTCTGGAATCCGCCCTCCTCGCGCACGTTGCCGGCGAGGAACTCGTCGTGGATGGCGACCGGGCAGGCGTAGACGTCGCCCACCGGGTCGATGAGGCAGACCACCCGACCGGCGCCGCACAGGTTGAGGCCGGGCAGCGCCTCGCCGAAGGCGGCGAGGTGGAAGAACGAGTCACCGGTGAGGACGTTCTCGCCGTGGGCCATCAGCCAGTCGTAGATCTCGCGCTGCTGAACGGCGGTGGGGTGCAGCTCGTCCCACACGTCGGCACCGCGCCCCGACGGCCGCAGGCGGGTGAGTCGGAGCTGGGCGCCGTAGCGGTCGGCGATGGCCTTGAACTCGTCGAGCTGCCCGATGTTCTCGCGTGTGCAGACCACCGACAGCTTGAAGCCCTCGAACCCGGCATGGGCCAGGTGCTCCATGGCCTGGATGGCGGTGGCGTAGGAGCCTTCGCCGCGCACGGCGTCGTTGACCTCGGCGGTCGCCCCGTCGAGCGAGATCTGCACGTCGACGTAGTCGTTGCCGGCCAGGAGAGCGGCGGTCTCCGCGGTGATGCGCGAGCCGTTCGTCGAGAACTTCACCCCGACGTGGTGGTCGACGGCGTAGTCGAGCAGCTCCCAGAAGTCGGAGCGGATCGTCGGCTCGCCCCCTCCGATGTTCACGTAGAACACCTGCATCCGCTCGAGCTCGTCGATGACGGCCTTGGCCTCCGCCGTGCTCAGCTCGCGAGGGTCGCGCCGGCCCGAGCTCGACAGGCAGTGGGCGCACGCCAGGTTGCAGGCGTAGGTCAGCTCCCAGGTGAGACAGATCGGTGCGTCGAGGCCCTCGGCGAAGTGCTCGACGAGGGGGACGGAGGTGGTGGCGGTCACGAGGTGCGCTCCTGGAGCATGTCGGTGTCGGCCAGGCGGGCGAGCGCCTTCTCGTAGGCGGGAAGCGCCGTCTCGGCCACACCCGCTCGCTCACAGGCGACCCGCGCCGACGGCGCGTCGGAGAGGGACTGCACGACCGTGAGCAGCAGTGGGTCCTTCAGGAACGAGAGGCGCCGGGTGCCGAAGTGGTACAGCAGGGCGCCGAACCGCTCCGGGCGGACCGAGACCTGGGGCGAGAGCGCCCAGGCCCGGTCGAGCACAGCGAGGGCGACGGTCACGGCGTTCTCAGTAGACGCCGCACATGCCGTCGATGGACACGTCCTCGACGAGCAGGTCGGACTCGACCATCTCGGCGTCGACCAGCTCGGGCTCGTCGGTGTTCTCGGACGGCTCGGTGACGGGAGCGGTGGTTTCGGGCATCGTGGTCTCCTGAAGCTCGCAGGAACGGGGTGCGGTGAATTATGGCACCGAGTGCCACAGTGATGCGATGACCACGTCGACGAGCCACGATCGACCGGGCCGCCCCCGGTCCACGGATCGAGCCGCGGTCGAGCGCACCGCGCTCGAGCTGTTCAGCTCACGCGGCTTCGACGAGACCACCGTCGACGAGATCGCCGAGGCGGCCGGGATCTCCCGCCGCACGTTCTTCCGCTACTTCGACTCGAAGAACGACGTCGTCTGGGGCGAGTTCGACGCCCTCCTCGTCGAGCTCGACGCCTGGCTGGTCGAGGTGCCCCCGGAGCGCCCCCTGCTCGACGCCCTGCGCGACGCCGTGATCCGCTTCAACGCCCTGCCTGCCCCCGCGGTGCCGGCTCACCGCCAGCGCATGTCGCTGATCCTCTACGTGCCCGCTCTCCAGGCCCACAGCACCCTGCGCTACGCGACCTGGCGGGCCGTGATCGCGTCGCACGCGGCGCGCCGGCTCGACCAGCCGGAGGACAGCCTCTGGCCCCAACTGGTCGGCCACGTCTCGCTCGCCGCTGCTCTGGCGGCCTACGAACAGTGGTTGGCCCGCGACGACGCCGACCTGGCCTTGCTGCTGATTGCCGCCTTCGACGCCATCGAGCTCACGATCCCCACCGGTTGAGGGGTCCCCGACTGGACAGGCCCGCGTTGTTGTCGGGCTGGTCCTCCTACGCTCGCTGACCATGTTCCACATGCGGTTCGACATGAGGGCGCCGGGGGGCGCGGCCATCACCGAGCGCTACCGAGCCGCAGCCGAGATGGCCGAGTACGCCGAGACCCGTGGTGGGGTGGCGGTGGTGCTGTCCGAGCACCACGCGTCGCCCGACGGGTACCTGCCTTCGCCCCTGCTGTTGGCGGCGGCGATGGCGGCCCGGACGACGCGGATCCACCTGGCCGTGTCCGCAGTCCTCGTCCCGTTCGTCGACCCCGTCCGGCTCGCCGAGGAGATGGTGGTCCTCGACGTGATGAGTGGCGGTCGGGTGTCGTTCACGCTCGGCCTCGGCTACCGGGCCGAGGAGTTCGAGCACTTCGGGGTCGACCGAGGTGCGCGAGGGCGACTCGCCGACGAGAAGGTGCCGGTGCTCCTCCGTGCGAGGACCGGTGAGCCCTTCGAGTACGGCGGTCGTCGGATCCACGTCACGCCCGCACCGGTGACCCCGGGAGGCCCGAAGGTGATCTGGGGCGGCGTCACCGTCGCCGGCGCCCGGCGGGCGGGTCGGTACGGCCTCGACTTCGGGCCCGCCGCGATCGATCCGGACTTCGAGGAGGCCTACGCCGAGGGCGCGCGCCAGAGCGACGTGACACCCGGCAAGGTGGTCCAGCCCACCCCGGGGGTGGCATCGGTCCTCTTCGTCGCCGACGACCTCGACCGGGCGTGGGAGGAGATCGGGCCGTACCTCCTGCACGACGCAGTGACGTACGGGGCTTGGAACCGCGACGCTGACAACCCCGCCAACGGCTCGGCCGCCACCACGCTCGAGGGGCTCCGCGCCGAGCGGGGGACCCACCAGATCGTCACGGTCGACGAGGCCGTCGAGATGGTCCGCGGGGGCGGCCGCCTGGGCCTGCACCCGATGTGCGGCGGGATCCCGCCCGAGGTCGCCTGGCCCTACCTGCGGCGGGTGACCGACGAGGTGCTCCCCGCCGCCAAACCCTCGTAACGAGCCGCGGCGCGGCTCGTTCCATTCGTGCAAGACAGCGCGATCGCGGCGAGGCGATGATCGACCCATGGACGAGCCCCTCTCTCCGCCCTCCGCGCACCGTCGGCCCGGGCGGGTCGTCGCCCCGGGCGCTGGTCGCCACTACCGGGCACCGGCCTTCGACGCGGAGTTCGTCGCCGATGGAGACGAGACCGATGGACGCTATTCCCTGTCGGTCTGGACGCTCGCTCCGGGCTTCGGCGGAGTCGGGGAGCACACCCACGATGACGAGGACGACGTCTTCCTGGTGACGGAGGGGACGATCACGTTCGTGGTCGACGGGGTCGAGCACCGCTGCGGTCCCGGCACCCTGGTCCAGGCCACCGCCGGCACCCGCCACGACTTCCGCAACGACACCGACCGCCCGGCCCGCATGTTCAACCTGTTCGTCCCTGGGGAGTTCGAATCGGAGATGCCGGCCATCGTCGAGTGGTTCCGGGAGCGCTCCGGCTGAGAGACCGCCCGAGCGCGTCCCCACCTAGGATCGCCCTGCTCGGACCGGCTCGCGTGTCCGTGTGGGTCGAGGTCGATCGGCGAGAATCCGCCGGCCTGGGAGGAACCTCATGCGCATCCTTGTCCTCGGTGCCGGTTTCGGCGGGCTCGAGCTCACCACCTCGTTGTCGGAGGAGTTCGGCGACGAGGTCGACATCACGCTGGTCGACAAGACCGACGGGTTCGTGTTCGGTTTCTCGAAGCTCGACGTCATGTTCGGGCGGACCATGCCGGAACGGGTCCACCACAGCTACGCCGATCTGGTGAAGCCCGGAGTCACGTTCGTGCAGACGACGATCCGCTCGATCGACCCGGCCGCCAAGCGGGTGGAGACCGACGCCGGCACCTTCGAGGCCGACGTGATGGTCGTCGCCCTCGGGGCGGACCTGCACCCGGAGGCCACGCCCGGCCTCCTCGAGGGCGGTAACGAGTTCTACACGGAGGCCGCTGCCTTCGCCCTACGCGACGTGCTGGCGCAGTTCTCCGGTGGGCGGGTGATCGTCGGTGTGACCTCCACGCCCTTCAAGTGCCCGCCGGCACCGAGCGAGACGGCGTTGCTGGTGCACGACTTCCTCACCGAACGAGGCCTACGGGACGACTCCGAGATCTCGCTGGTGATGCCCCTGCCCGCGCCTATCCCCCCGTCTCCTGCCGCCTCGGCCGCGTTGCTGGAGGCGTTCGCCGAGCGGGACATCACATGGCGGCCGTCGACCCTGGTGACGTCACTCGACCCGGATCGGAAGGTGGCGATCTGCGCGGACGGCACCGAGCTGGCCTACGACCTGTTCCTCGCTGTGCCGGTGCACCGGGCGCCCGAGGTCGTCGAGCAGTCCGGCATGTGCGTCGACGGCTGGATCCCGGTGAACCCGCTCACCCTCGAGACGAGCTTTCCCGGCGTCTACGCCGTCGGCGACGTCACCAGCGTGGGCACGCCCAAGGCCGGCGTCTTCGCCGAGGGCCAGGCCGCGGTGGCCGCCCGACAGATCGCGGCGGTCGTGCGGGGTGGGCAGTCGAGCGACACCTACGACGGCACGGGCATCTGCTACCTCGAGTTCGGGCACGACCAGGTGGCCAAGGTCGAGGTCACCTTCGCTCCCGGCCAGCCGCCACACGGAAGCCTCGAAGGACCTTCCCCTGAGCTCGCCGCCGACAAGACCGAATTCGGCAAGACCCGGGTCCGGCGCTGGTTCGATCGGGAGTGGGTCACCGACTGACCGGCCTCGGGTCAGGCCACCCGAGGCGCGGACCACCCGTCGTCCGAGCATGGGCCAGCCTGCTCAGGCGTCCTTGAGGGCGGTCTCGATGAGGGGGACGAGATCCTCGAGCACCGCTTTCCAGTCGCCGACCACGCCGATGTCGGCGTATTCGAAGATCGGGGCCTCGGCGTCGGTGTTGACGGCGACGATCGTGCCGGCGCCGCGCACGCCCACGGTGTGGTTGAACTTGCCCGAGGAGCCGAGCGACAGGAACAGCCGCGGCGAGATCGAGTGGCCCGTGATCCCGACCTGACGGGCCCGGGGCATCCATCCCTTGTCGGTGACCTTGCGGGTGGCGCACAGCGCGGCGCCCATCCTGTCGGCGTAGTCGCGCAGCAGGGGGTAGTCGTCGGGATCGACGCCCATGCCCACGCCGATGACGACCTCTGCGGTCGCCATCTCCTCGCTGTCGTCCTCGCGCTGGCGGCCCGTGACCCGCACCCGGCTGGTGGGCTCGAGCACGATCTCGGTGAGCTTCGGCTCCTCGGCCGCGCGGGGGGTGCGCAGGGGGATGACCCCGGCCCGCACGGTGGCCATCTGGATCGGGGAGGAGCAGTGGATCTCGGCGACGAGCTTGCCGCCGAACGCCGGCTTCCAGGCCACGAGGCGGCCGTCGCGGGCCTCGAGGTCGACGGCGTCGCCGGTGAGACCGGCTTCGAGCACGGCGGCGGCACGCGACAGCACGTCGCGGCCCCATGCGGTGCCGGGAGCGATGACCGCCCAGGGGCCGCTGGTGCGGGACCAGTCGACGAGGCCGCGGGCCACGTCCTCCTCGGCGTCGACCCCGGCGGTGCTGACGACCTCGTCGGCACCCCAGCCGCCGAGCTGATCGAGCTCGCCGACGTCGGGCCCGAAGGCGATCACGCGCCCGTCGATCTCGGAGGCGAGGTGGGCGGCCGCGCCGAGCAGCTCCCGGGTGATGCGAACCCGATCCGGCTCGACCAGCACGACCACGATGGGACCGGCGCCGCCGGTGGACGGCACCGTCTCGGGGGGACCGTCGTCGGTCTCGGCGACGAACACGGCCCGGTCGGTCAGCATGTCCATGATCGCCTCGACCTGCGCGTCGAGCGAGCCGTCGGGGAGCTTCTGCTCGCGTGACACGGCGAGGGTGCGCACGTCACCGACGCTGGTGGGCGAGCCGTGCTGGCCCCACGGGCCGGCTCCGAGGTCGGCGGCGGTCAGGCGGCGGATCTTGGCGGCGTCCACGGTGGCCCAGACGGCCGGATCCTTGATCTTGCAGGGGTCGCACAGTCGCTCGGCGCAGGAGAGCATCGCTGGCAGCTCGACCTCGGCGCTCACCCACTCGTCGTCGTGCTCGAGGCGCACCCGCACGGTCTCGCCGTCGAGCTCCAGCTCGCGGACCCCGGTCAGGAACGGGAGGCCGAGCATGCTCGCCACCTGCGGCGGGACCTGCCCGGTGTCGGCGTCGACCGAGTTGCGGCCGAGGAGCACGAGGTCGAACGGGCCGAGCTTCTCGAGGGCGGCGCTCAGGGCCCGGGCAGTGGCCCAGGTGTCGCTGCCGGCGAAGGCCAGATCGGTGATGTGGATGCCCTCGTCGGCGCCGAAGGCGATGGCCTCTCGCAGCACGTTCTCGGCGGAGGGCGGTCCGAGCGTGACGACGGTGAGGGTGCCGCCGCTGGTCTGAGCCAGCTCGTAGCCCTTGGCCACTGCCCGTCGGCAGTAGTCGTTCATGTGCAGCTCGAGGCCCTCGCGCTGGAGGCGGCCATCGGGCCCGAGGGCCATGGCCTCGATCTTGGGGATCTGCTTGACGAGCGCGGCGATCCGCAGCGGACGGGACATCAGTTCTCCAGGACTCAGAGTGGGGAGCGGCTCGAGGGGACGCCCCAACTTACGACCTGGGGCAGCATCCTGGCGACGCCGAGGCGTCGGTCACTTGCAGTACTGGCCGTAGACGTCGAGGTAGGGAGCGAACGCCTCACGGATCTCGTCGTCGGTGAGCCCGTACTGCTCGGCCGAGTACGTGTGCGCCCCGCGCGACCCCACCCTGTTGGCCTCGGACCAGTCGGCGATGGTCTGGCGCATGGCGTCGGTGAGGGTGAGCCCGGCGAAGTCGTAGATGCGCTGCGCGACGTCGACGGCGCTGGTGTTCATCTCCTGCTGGCTCACATCGATGAAGCGCTCGTCACCGAGGCGCTTGCGGGCCTCGGTGCCGTTCACGGCGATCCGGGCGAAGCGGGCGAGCTGCTCGTGGCCGAACACCGACCAGTCGTCGGGCTCGTAGTCGGGGATCCGCCGCCGGTGGCCGTCGATCGTCACGCTGCAGGTCGACGGGACCAGCTTGGCCGGGTCGCGGTGGGTCCACACGAACTTGGCGTCGGGCCATTGCTCGACGATGTCCTCGAGCTGTTGGGCGTAGCTCGGGTACTTGAGCAGCCAGTGGTGGGGCGGCCGGTGCGACTGCAGCAGTCGCAACACCCGGTCCACGTAGGCGAACGCGCTGGGGTGGCGGTTCGTGAACCACCACTCCTCGAACGAGTGGAGCGGCATCCCGTGGCCGCTGCGGAAGTCGAGCATGTGGAGCGGGCCGTCCTCGGCCCCTCCGTCGACGGTACGGATGTGCATGGTCGACTGCTCCGGCTCGACCCGACGGGGATCGTCCTGCTCCGTGGCGATGTCCGGTGGCGGGAGGGGCTGGTTGCGCTCCCAGGTGCGCAGGTAGCGCAGCTGCGGGTCGAGCGACAGCATGTGGTGGGTCGCCGTGGTGGCCGTGCGGGGCAGGCCCATGATGCTGAGCGGGCCTTCGACGGGCGCGGCCGCCTCGTCGCCGTGCTCGGCGTACCACTGCTCGATCCGGAGGCGGGTCGAGAGGCGTTCCACGAGGATGTCTTCCAGGCGGGCCGCGGCGTCCTGCTCGGGCACGTCGATGGCCAGCGCCGCGAGCATCTCGCCGAGGCCCTCCTGCCAACCGTTGGCGCCGAAGTCGCTCAGCCCGGTCTCGGCCGTGGCCCGGTCGATCAGGTCTTGTGCGGTCGCCCTCATCACTTCGCTCCTTCGGTCGCCTTCGGGCTCATCAGCGGTCCGAGCTCGGCGATGTCCTCGATGTCCTGCACGTTCCTCGCCCGCTCGTACAGCTCGGTGGCCTGGTCCCTCCCGATCACCCGCTCGGTCATGTGGAGGTACTTCCCGAAGAACTCGTCCTCCGGCAGGCGGTTGGCGGCGTTGCCTCTCGGGTACCGCACCTCGGCGTGGAACTCGCGACCGTCGGTGGTACGCACGGTCACCGCGCCCGGCATCGAGTTGCGCACCTGGCTGAACAGCTCTTCGTCGGCGTGCACGCTGATCCGGTCGATCATCGCCTGGACCACCGGATCGGCGACGTTCTCCTCGCTGACGTCGTCGACCGTCGGCTTGTGGCCCCTCACCGCGGTGACGGCCAGGGCGTAGTAGAGGCTGGCCTGGGCGCCCACGACGGTGGTGACCTCCGACTTGGCCAGGAACTCCTCCACCCGTTGCCAGGCAGCGTCGATCTCGGCGATGTCGGTGTGCGTGAGGTTGTTCTCCTGCATGATCTGGTTCAGCGCCTCGACGGGGGCGTGGAGGGTGACGTTCAGCGGGTACGACTTCGACCACCGCTCGGTGATCACCCAGGAGTCGCCGAGACCGTCGAAGAGCGCATCGGGGTCGAGGTGTCCGCCGCTGTACTGCACGGCGAAGCCCTGCACCCCCTCGAGGCCCATCTCGGTGGCCTTGAAGCCCTGCTGGCCGAGCAGGGCGGCGGTCACCCCCCGCTCGCTGGCCATGCCGCCGTTGAGCGAGCGCTGCCAGGCGCCTTCCTCGTGGCCCTGGAAGGTTCCCCCGGCGAAGGCGGTGCCGAGGCCGATGGCGTAGTTGGTGTGCTGCGGGTCGAGGCCGAGCACGCGGGCGGAGCCGGCGGCGGAGGCGACGGTGCCGTAGACCGCCGGCACGTAGAACGCCCCCGGGGCGGGCGCTGGCCCCGTGCCGCGCTGACCGGGGACGACGTTCTTGGTGGCCTTGAGGATCCGGGCCATCAGCTCGTAGCCGAGCACGACGGCGGTCACGAAGTCGCGGCCCGACCGGTGTCGGGACTCGGCGACGGCGAGCGGCCCGGTCACGGTGAAGGGGTAGTAGCGGCTGCCGGCTCCGAAGTCGGCGAGCTCGAAGCCGAGGGCCATGGTGCCGTTGGCGAACGCTGCCTTCGAGGCCGACGTGCGGCCGCCCGAGGCGATGATGGTGGCGTCACCCGGTCCGCCCTCGATGGCAGCGAACTCGGCGATCGAGCGACCCCACGGCTGGCAGGCTCCGACGTAGAGCGTCTCGCAGAAGAAGTCCGACAGCGCCCGTCCCGCTTCTTCGACCGCATCGGCCGGGATGTCCTCGTAGCGGAGTCCTGCCACCCACTCGGCCAGCTCGCGGGTGACCAGCCGTCCACCGGTGACGGTCTGTTCTCTGGTGTCCATCTCGGGCGTGCTCCTGTGGGTCGTGGGTCGTGGGTCGAATCGGGTGCGTTCAGTCGGACACGAGGCGGGCGACGCCATCGCGACGCTCGGCGATCAGGGCGTGGCGCTCGCTGGGAGTGCTGAGCCGGGTGCCGGCCAGCACGGTCGGGACGTCGTCGACCTTCACCACGCGCGTCGTGGGGATCTGCCGGTCGTTGGCCCGGTACTGGCGCAGGATCGGGATGCCGCAGTGGAGCCCGGTGGTGTCGAGCCAGTTGTGCACGCCCGGATCGCGGTGGGACAGGACCAGCCGGTACTTCCCGTCGTCGTCCTGGTGGGCCTGGGTGCGGTTGAGCGAGGTCATGCGGTTGGCGTACTCGAGCGTGCTCCACAGCGATGTGGCCAGCTGGATGCCCCAGTACTGCGCCTGCGGGTCGTCGAACTCGATGACGAGGGCTTCGTCGTCGTCGAGGTCCCACCAGGCATGGGTGACGACGGGCAGCGGCGTCTCGGCCCGGGCGAGCTCGGGCACGAAGGCGTTCGGGTGGGCCTCGGCCACCTTGCGCGACTGGCGGATCCAGAACTCGATGGCCCCGCCGAGCACCCAGTCGGCGCTGAGGTCGAACGCGTCGGCCACGCGGGCGGGACTGGCGTCGGGTCGGGGAGCGAGACGACCGTCGAGGCAGTCGATGCGGAGCCGGGAGCGCCGGGCCCCCATCCAGTCGTTGAAGAACTCCCGCACCGAGAGGCCGACGGCGCCGGACGGCATCGGGGTCCAGTTCGAGTCGCGCTCGGGCCCGCCGACGAACAGCTCGAAGGTGCCGTCCGGGGCTGCGCCCAGGTCCTCCCGGTTGAACAGGACCGACGGCTTCGACCGGCGGAACTCGAGGAGGAAGCAGTCAGCGTTGCCCAGCTGCCCGTGCACCCGGTAGGCGAGGTCCTCGCTGATCCAGGTGCGCCGGTAGACGGCATCGGGGTTGGCGGCGCCCCAATCGACCCGGTGGATCTGGTACGGCGCGCTCCACATCGGCTGGAGGGGCTCGTCGCCCAGGACGGCGGCGTCGATCGAGTACATGACCATCGCCAGCAGGTAGTGGTACGAGGCCGTGCGGTCGTGGCCCTTGGCGGTCAGGTCGAGGTCGCTCAGCATCACAGCCGCCTGCCGGATCTGGTCGCAGAAGTGGTCGACGACGTGCTGGTCGAGCACGACGTCGGAGTCGGCGGCCATCGCCCGCAGGCGGGCGCCGATGTCGGCCGACGACGGCACACCGGTCGGTCCGAACGACGAGCCCGGCTTGGTCGCCGGCGTCGTCGACTCCGTCACCTGTTCGTCTCGTCCCATGCGACACCACCCCCTCGGCGGATCACCCTAGGAGCGACGGAGTGCCGAGGGCCAAGGCTGCCACCTGGGTTCGTACCACGTACGAACCCAACGAGTGGAGGGCGCCCCGCCTGGCGGAGACCTGCTCGATGTGACACGCGCGTAAGATCACAAGTGAGCGCTTGCTCATCTGATCGGGCCGGGATGGGGGTGTGATGGCCGAGCGCATGTTGCTGCGCAACGCACGAGTGCTCACGTGCACCGGTGACCCGAACGAGACGCCCTTCGACGGCGATGTCCTGATCGAGGGCGACCGCATCGCCGCCGTCCAGCGCGGACGGCTCGACGTCGACGCGAGTGCGGTGCGTGTCACCGACGTGCGGGGTGCCGCGTTGCTGCCGGCGCTCGCCGACTGCCACGTCCACACCAGCTGGCCGCTCGACTTCGTGTTCGACCACGACGCCGAAGCGGCGGCCCCACCAGCCGAGCACGCCCTCGATCTGGCAGCGGTGGCGCGGACCTTCGTGGAGAGCGGGTACACGCTCGTGATCGGAGCCGGCGTGCTCCAGCCCCGCGACGACCTGTTGCTCGAGGACGCCATCGACCGGGGCCTGCTGCCCGGGCCGAGGATCGTGCCGAGCGGCCTGATGATCGCCGACGCCCGCGGTCTCGGGGGCGAGGGAGGGCTGATGGAGGTGGCAGCCGACGCCGCCCAGCTCCGCGAGATCGTCCGGCGCCAGTGCGACGCGGGGGTGAAGGCGCTCAAGCTGTTCATCTCGGGCGACGGCGTGGTGCCGCAGTACCCGTCCGAGGACGTGTACATGGACGACGAGATGCTCACGGCCGCAGTCGAGGAGGCCGACCGGCACGGCGCGTTCCTCACCGTGCACGCCCGCAGCGCGCCCAGCGTCGCCATGGCGGCCCGCACCGGCGTCCGCCTCGTCCACCACGCCTGCTTCCTCGACGACGACGCGATCGACGCGCTGGTGCAGCGCGGCGACGACGTCTGGGTCTGCCCGGGGCTGCACTACCTGTACGCCGTCGTCAACGGCCACGCCGAGCCTTGGGGGATCACGCCCGAACAGGTCGAGGCCTCCGGGTACCCGCGAGAGCTCGAGGCCCAGGTGGAGGGGCTGCACCGGCTCGGGGCGGCCGGCGTGGCGATCGTGGCCGGAGGCGACTTCGGTCATCAGTGGACCCGCCACGGCACCTACGCCGCCGAGCTCCAGCGCTACGTCGAGCTGGTCGACATGACGCCGACACAGGCGATCCTCACCGCCACCCGCAACGTTGGACCCCTCGTCGGGATGGACTGGGGCGTGGTCCGCCCGGGGGCGCTGGCCGACCTGCTCCTCGTCGACGGTGATCCGTCGGCCGACATCACCGTGCTGCAGGTTCCCGAACGGCGGAGGGCGGTCATCAAGGGCGGCGACTTCGCCTACGTCGACCCGGCGTTCCTGCGGTGAGCCCCTCGCTGTCCGGGATCGACGCGCTCGTGCAGCTGCTGGCGTTGCGCCGTCAGCTCGACGAACGAGCGGGGCTCCGCACCGCGACGATGGTGTCGGGCTATCCGGGCTCACCTCTCGGCACCCTCGACCTCGCCCTCGACAGCGCGCCCGACCTGCTCGACGCCCATGAGGTGCTCCACCGTCCGGGCCTCAACGAGGAGCTGGCGGCGGCGGTCGTGTGGGGGAGCCAGATGGGCTCGATCGTCGACTACGACGGCATCGATGGCGTGGCCGGTGTCTGGTACGGCAAGGCGCCGGGCCTCGATCGCAGCGGTGACTCCCTGAAGCACGGCAACGCCATGGGCTCGGGACCGAACGGTGGGGTGGTCGTGCTCTGTGGCGACGACCCGAGCGCCAAGTCCTCCACGCTGGCGAGCGACAGCCAGTACACGTTCGAGGACGCCTGCATCCCCGTGCTCTTCCCCGGCGACCAGCAGGAGCTTGTCGATCTCGGCGTCCACGCCTTCCACCTCTCGCGATTCTCGGGCGCCTGGGTCGGGCTGAAGGTGGTCACCTCGGTCGCCGACGGCGTCGGCAGCGTCGACCTCGATCCCGCTCGTCACGTCGTGCGCGATCCCGGCGCGGTCATGGTCGACGGCCTGCCCTGGAGGCACGTCCCGTTGACCACGATCGGCCCGCACGCGGTGCCCGAGCAGGAGACCCTCGTCGTCCACCACCGACTGGCGGCGGTGCGCGAGTACGCCAAGGTGAACGGCCTCAACCCGATCATCGGCGCCGGCGACCGCCTCGGCATCGTGTGCGCCGGCACGACCTACGTCGCGGTGACCGACGCCCTGGCCGACCTCGGGGTGACGCCCGACGAGGCCGGGATCCGGATCCTCAAGCTCGGGATGACCTATCCGTTGGTGGAGGACACGGTCATCGAGTTCGCCCGCAGCGTCGGTGAGGTGCTCGTCGTCGAGGAGAAGCGGCCCTTCGTGGAGACCCAGCTCCGCGCCATCCTCCACGAGGCCGGCGTCGCCGTGAGGGTGGCGGGCAAGCGCGACCGCGACGGCGCCGCCCTCGTTCCCCTGGTCGGCGCGGTCGATGCCGCGACCATCGCGACGACGATCGGTCGTCTGCTCCCCGACCTCGACCGTCCGGCCCCCGCCGTCCGCTCGACCCTGCCGCTGCTCCCGTTGCCCGGCCGGGCCCCGGCCTTCTGCAGCGGCTGCCCCCACAACCGATCCACGGTCGCGCCGGCCGGTGCGCTCGTAGGCGGCGGGGTGGGCTGCCACGGGATCCTCTACTTCGAGGCGCGCCAGCGTGAGACCCGGCGTCTGCCCCCGACGCCGATGGGCGCCGAGGGTGTGCCCTGGATCGGGCTCTCGCCGTTCGTCGCCGAGCCCCACCTGCTCCAGCACCTGGGCGACGGCACGCTCAGCCACTCCGGCACCCTCGCCATCCGGGCGTGTGTGGCGGCGGGGGCCGACATCACCTTCAAGATCCTCTACAACTCGGCGGTGGCGATGACCGGGGGCCAGGCGGTCACCGGCCTGATGGACGTGCCTGCCCTGACCCGGGCGCTGGAGGCGGAAGGCGTCGGCCGCATCGTCGTGTGTGCCGAGGACCCGACGCGCTACGGCCGGCGCGCCCGATGGGCACGTGGCGTCCGCGTGCTCGGCCGCGACCACCTGGAGGAGGTGCAGGAGGAGCTGCAGTCGGAACCGGGCGTCAGCGTGATCGTGTACGACCAGCGGTGCGCGGCGGAGGCCCGTCGGTTGCGCAAGCGTGGCCTGCTGAGGGAGCCGCCGCGCCGGGTCGTGATCAACGAGGTCGTTTGCGAGGGCTGCGGCGACTGCAGCGAGAAGAGCAACTGCCTCTCCGTGCTCCCGGTCGAGTCCGAGTTCGGGGTCAAGCGCCAGATCCACGACCCCTCCTGCAACCGTGACTACACGTGCCTCGAGGGGGACTGCCCGAGCTTCGTCACCGTGACACCCGCGGCCCGGGGTCGGCGCCGAGCCACGGGCTCCACGCGCCTTCGGCCGTCGCCCCCGGCCGGGCAGCTCGTGGCGCCGACGCCGGCGAGATTCGAGCGCCGCTTCGGCATCTACTTCACCGGCATCGGCGGCACCGGGGTGGTCACCGCCAGCCGGATCCTCGCCGCTGCCGCCGAGGCGGCCGGCCTCGTCGTCGGCGGGGTCGACCAGACCGGCCTCTCGCAGAAGGCGGGGGCGGTGGTGTCGCACCTCCACGTGGCTCGCGCGCACGACGATCTGGGCGCGGCGACCGTGGGCTCCGGCGGGGCCGACCTCTACCTGTCCGGTGACATCCTCCAGGCGGCGGCCGAGACCTCGCTCGAGCGGGTGCACCCCGGCCGCACCCTCGCGGTGGTCGAGGCCGCGATCACGCCGACCTCGGCCATGCTCCAGTCCGCCGTGGCGGTACCAGCGGCGACGGACCTGCAACGGGTGATCATCGACCGGGTCGGCGCTGACCGCACGATCGTGGTCGACTCCAAGCGGATCGCCGAGGCGGTGTTCGCCGACCCGCTGCTCGCCAACGTGGTGCTGCTCGGAGCCGCCTTCCAGCGCGGGGGTCTGCCGTTCACGCTCGCCGATGTGGAACAGGCGCTGGCCGACGGGCGAGCGGCCGCCGACAACCGGGCCGCCTTCGAGTGGGGTCGCTGGGCGGTGCAGGATCCGACCGCTGTCGAGGCGTGCCTCGACGCTGCGGGCGCGGTCGGGAGCATCGCCGATCCGTCCGCCGAGGCGCTGGCGACCGCCGACCGGCTGTTGCGTGCGGCCCCGGATCCGCTGGTTCTCCACGACCTCCTGCGGCGCCGGACCGCCCAGGTGGTCGACTACCAGGACGCCAGGCGGGCCCGGCGTTACCTCGGCCTCGTGGCCGACGTCGCCGCGCGTGACGACGAGGCGCGGGACTGGGCCCTCACCCGCGCTGTCGCCGAGTCCTGGTTCAAGCTGCTGACCTACAAGGACGAGTACGAGGTCGCCCGCCTCCACCTTCGGGTCGACTACGACCGGGTGGCGAGCGACCTCGGCATCGACGGCCCCTACCGCGTCGCCTACCACCTCCACCCGCCGGTGCTGCGTCGGATGGGCATGACCCGCAAGCTGGCGCTGGGCAAGCCCTACGAGGCCGCATTCCGGGTGCTGACGCGGATGAAGCGCCTGCGCGGGACCCCGCTCGACCCGTTCGGGTACGACCGGGACCGACGCCTCGAGCGGGCGCTGGTCGACGAGTACGAGCAACTCGTCATGGAGGCCTCCACCGCCCCGTACGCGACGCAGGTCGCCCTGGCCACCTCCGCGCTCGACATCAAGGGCTACGGCCCCGTCAAGGAGGCAGCGGTCGGGCGGTGGCACCAGGCGGTGACCGAGCTGCGTGCCGCGAGCACTGGCGTGGCGGGGTGATCAAGCGCATCACCTTCGGCGTGCCGGTCGTGTCGCCGACCCCTCCCGTCCGAGTGGTGCGTTGCGTCGCGCTGCCCGACCTCACGCCGGATCCGTTCGCCGAGGTCGTGACCGTGGAGTGGTTCGAGACCCCGCTCGGTGCCGGGTCGCTGGCCGGGGACGAGGGCGACCTCGGCGACGTCGTCATCGAAGAGCACGTCGTGCGCGGTCTCGAGTGGCTCGACGCACGGTGGCGCGATGACGGCGACCGGTTCAAGCACATGGCGTTCGCCCGCCGGGCGCCCAGTCTCACCGTCGCCGAGTTCGCGTCGCGCTGGCGCAGCCACGCCGGCACCCTCGGCGGCGCTTCCATCCCGGAGGAGATCAAGGGCCGGGCCTACGCCCAGAACCTCCCGGTACCGAGAGCGGCGGGGGAGTGGCCCTTCGACGCCGTCAACGAAGTGTGGTTCGACGATCTCGACGGCCTGCGCCGTCGGGTCGAGTGGTTCCAGCAGTACCACGAACCGACGGGGGACGACCTGTTCGGCCCGTCGGTGTTCCTGGCCGTCCGCGAGACGGTCGTGCGCTGACCAGGAGGAGAGCGTGATGAGAGGTGCCATGGTCGTGCAGTCCGGTCCGCGGGAGGGTCGCGAGGACGACTTCAACGACTGGTACTCCAACGTGCACGTCCCGGAGGTGCTGTCGGTCGACGGGTTCGTCGGGGCCCGACGCTTCCGGGCCCTCGACGGCGACCACTACCTCACCGTCTACGAGCTGGAGGCCGACGACATCACCGTGCCGGTGGCGGAGTTCCGCGACAGATCGGCGGCAGGCGAGACCACCAGGAGCGACTCGCTCCGGACGGATCCGCCGCCCGTCGTCACCCTTTACGAGCTGGTGGAGGACCTCGGATGATGCTCTCCGACGAGACGGCGGCCGAGCTCCGCCGCCACTGGGAGGACGGCTGGAACGGACGCGACGCCGACGTGATCATGGCGCCGTTCGCCGACGGCATCGTGTTCAGCTCTCCCGCCATCCCCAAGTTCACCGGCGACGAGGCCCAGGCCACCGTGGTCGGAACCACTGCGTTGCGCGACTATGTGGACGAGGCGCTCCGGCGATCGGGCGACGTGCGCTACTCGGTCGACGACGTGTACATCGGCGCCGAGACGGTGGTGCTCGTCTACACCTGCCACTTCCCGGACGGCACCACCCGTCCGGGCTCCGACCTCATGCGGGTCGACGGCGACGGCCGCGTGGTGGAGTGGCGCTGCCACTACGCCACCGACCCCACCGTCTGGCGTCCCTCGTAGCGCGGGTCGACC
>DATDIY010000201.1:0-5231 GCA_036520815.1 Acidimicrobiales bacterium | reverse complement strand
CCCGAGCCCGCCCGCCAGCGCGGTGCTGCGCTCCAGGCGGGCCGGCAGGTAGTACTGCATGAACCACTGGAGCCCGGCGAACGACGCGCCGAGGAGCAGCGCGCCGGGCAAGAGCGCACCCGGGTCACGCGTCCCCCGTGGGAGCGTCGCCGACACCAGGAACCACGACACGCCGTAGAGGCACGCCGCCGCCACCCAGGAGGTGGTCACGACGGCGAGACCCTGCTCCTGTTTGATGCGGTTGAGCACGGCCGCGGTGATCACGACGAGGAAGACCAGCGTGGTGACCGCGGCCGCCATCCGCAACGTCGCCCGGCTCTCCCGTCCGCTCATCCGCCAGGCCCCGGCGGAGCAGGCGGCCAGCACCTTGGTCAGTGAACGGCCCGCCCACAGCGTCAGCCAGAGGCCGGCCAGCAGCAGGCCGAGCGACGTGCTGGTGCTGGCGTTGGTGGCGTCCTCCACCTGGCTGGCGAGGTCGCCGGTGATCCCGGAGTTCTCCGCCAGCGAGCGCACGCTGTCGTGGCCGGCGATGAGCAGGATCACGCTGACGACGACCAGGATCGTCGGCACGATGAACAGGAACAGGCGCAGGGCGATCGCCGCGCCGAGCACCGACGCGAACGAGTCGCGGTCGCGTTCGTAGTAGTTCACGGCCAAGTCGATGGGAATGGCCTCGGTGCGGCGCCGGTCGAGCCACTCCTTGGCATGGGCAGCCCGGTCCTCGCCGGTGGATCGGAGCCGACGGACGAGCCCGTGCGACTCCGACGACTCCGGAGCGGCGCCGGCTTCGTGGTCGTCGGGAGCATCGGGCACGTCGTCCATCCTGCCCGGTCGAGCGCTGCGCCGGGGACGAGTGCCTCCGTCGGCCCCGAGGGACGCCGCCCTAGGCTCCGGCTCCATGTCGAGCAGCGGGGCGCCCCGGATCGGGCTGGTGGGATGCGGCCGTTGGGGCTCGCTCATCCTCCGCGACCTGCAGGCGCTCGGCGCGACCGTCGACGTCGTGGTCCGCGACCGTGCCGCCGACGAGGAGCTGCGGGCCCGGGGCGCCCACCGGGTCTCGGGATCGGTCGCCGATCTGACCGGCGTCGACGGCGTGGTCGTGGCCGTCCCGACGTCAGTGCACGCCGCGGTGCTCGACGAGGTGCTCGCCCTCGACGTCCCGACCTTCGTGGAGAAGCCGGTCACCTGCGACGCCGAGAGCGCCGCTCGTCTCGCCCGCACCGCCCCGGATCGCCTCTTCGTCATGGACAAGTGGCGCTACCACCCCGGTGTGACCCAGCTGCGCGACCTGCTGGCCAGCGGCCACCTCGGCACCCTCGAGGGCCTGCGCACGGTGCGGGTGCAGTGGCGCAATCCCCACCCCGACACCGACGGCGTATGGATCCTGCTCCCGCACGATCTGAGCATCGCCCTGGAGATCGTCGGCGAGGTCCCGACGCCCGTGGGGGCGGTGGCGTGGCGACGCGGTGGCGAGCTGGGGGGCATGTTCGGCACGCTCCGCTTCTCCGACGGGACGTGGATGCACGTCGAGGTCGGCGTGACCGCCACCTCCTCCAACCGCCGCATCGAGGTGATCGGCTCCGACGCCACCGCCGTGCTCGCCGGCGGCTGGGAGGAGGAGGTGCTCGTCCAATCGGCGGCCCCGGACGGCACGGTCGCCGAGGAACGCATCCCGGCGGTCGGGGAACTCCCCCTCCTCGCCGAGCTGCGCTGCTTCCTCGACCACCTCCAGGGTGGGCCGCCCCCGCGATCCTCCGCCGCGGAAGGGGCCGCCGTCGTGGCCGCCATCGCCGACATGCACCGCATCGCCGGGGTTCCCGGGTGACGACGGCCGAGATCCTGGTCCCCACCCACGATCACGCCCGCACGCTCGGGCACAGCCTCCGCAGCGCCCAGGCCCAGACCGTCGAGGACATCCGGATCGTCGTGATCGGAGACGGCATCGGCGACGACACACGCGACGTCGTGGCCGACGTCGCGGCCGATGACCGACGCGTCGAGCTGCTCGACCTCCCCAAAGCAGGCCGGACCGGCGAGCCCCACCGCGATCCGGTCGTGCGTGGCAGCACCGCCGCCATGGTCACGTACCTCTGCGACGACGACCTGCTCTTCGCCGACCACGTCGAGCGGATGCTCGAGCTGCTGGGCGACGCCGACGTGGCGCTTCCGCCGTCGACCCATCTCGACGTCGAGGGGACCGTGCACTGCTCACCCGTGTCGCTGGCCGACGAGGAGTGGAGGGAGGTTGCCCTGGAGGGCCGGAGCCTCTACGGCCTGACCGGTCTCAGCCACACGACCGAGGCCTACCGGCGCCTGCCGGAGGGATGGACCACGACACCCGAAGGCTTCTACACCGACCAGTACATGCTCCTGAAGTTCCTGCGCCTGCCGGGCTGTCGCTTCGTCGGGGGCGACGAGGCCACCACCGTCTACCTGCCGTCACCGCCCCGGAAGCACATGAGCGACGATGACAGGGCTGCCGAGCTCGACCGGGTCGTGGCCTGGCTCGGCTCGGGCGGTTGGGACCAGTACCGCCGCGCGGCGAGGGCCGGCATCCGTCGCATCGCCTCCCGCTACCAGCTCGATGTCCCTCGGCTGCGGGCGCAGCGCGACGAGGCCGTCACCTACGCCCAGTCGCTCCGCTCGCATCTGGAGCGAGCCCACGACGAGCTGGCGGCTCTCCGCGCCGAGCAGAACGAGCGGACGGCGACAGAACCCTCGGCGCCCGAACCGGGCACGGTCAGCCGACGGTGGCCCCTCGGGCGGCGGCCACCTGATCGATCACCTGGCTGAACGACCCCGCCTCCTCGTCGCGAGGCGACAGCTGCGGAGAGCCGATGGACGCCGGCCAGTCGATCCCCAGATCGGGTGCGTCCCACCGACAACCGAGCTCGTCGTCGGGATCCCAGTAGTCGGTGACGGCGTAGACCATCGTGGTCGGCTCCTCGAAGTAGAAGCCGTGGGCGACCCCGACCGGCACCCGCACGACGGTGCTGAGGGCGCGCACGCGGACCAGCTCGGTCCGGCGGAAGGTCGGCGAGTCGGTACGGGCATCGGCCAACCCGAGGACGAGCTCGCCGTGGGCCACTCCGAGCAGGTCGTCGTGGCGGTGGTGGCAGTGCACACCGCGCATCACCCCGGGGAACGAGGACACCACGTTCCACTGGACGGGCTCGACCCCGATGCCCCATTCCGACCGGAACAGCTCGGTGAGCGCGCCCCGATCGTCCCGACGGGACTCGAGCTCGTAGAAGGACACCCCACCGATGTTCGAGTCCATCCGGCGATGGTAAGTCCATAGCGACACCGCGTCGCCGATCCTTCGGCGGCCGCGGGCTACTCCTTGCGGTAGGCGCGCAGGGCCAGGCCCATCCCCACCGCTGCCAGGAACACGCACCAGAGCAACGAACCGACGATGTAGAAGCCGAGGCTGTGGTCGAAGGTGGCCACCATCTGGTCGCCGAGCATCAGGCCGCGCCACGAGTTCACCATGAAGGTCAGAGGCTGCCAGTCGGCGATCCACTGCAGGACCTGCGGCATGGTCGAGATGGGCACGAACGCACTGGAGATGAACGAGAACGGCACGGCCAGGATGCTGAGGCCCTGGGCGGCCTGACCGCTGCCCGCCACCATCCCGAGCAGGGTGAACAGGCAGGCGACGGTCAAGGCGTACGGGACGATCAGCACGAGGGCGAACAGGAACTCGGCGAGGGTGCCCGACACCCGGAAGCCCACGAGGAACCCGACCGCCAGGGTCACGAGGGCGACGAAGATGATCAGCACGGCGTCGGCGATGATCTTGCCGACGAGCGTTGCGGAGTCGGAGATCGGCAGCGACCGCAGACGGTCGAACAGGCCCGACTCGGCGTCCTCGGCAGTGCCGACCGCGCCTCCACCGGCGGTGAACAACAGGCCGGCGACGACGTACCCGGGGACGAGGAAGTCGACGTACTCGAAGCCCCCGACACCGATGGCGCCACCGAGCACGTACCGGAACATGAAGAGGAACACGAGGCTCTGGATCACCGAGATCCCGAGGATCGGCATGCTCCGCATGAGCTTGCGCCCGCTCCGCATCGCCACCGTGCCCACGACGACGCCGGCGCTCGGCGTGCTCTCGGGCTTGGGCACCTGCGCCAGCGTGGTGGTGGAGGTCGTCACGACGCCACCTCCTCGGTCTGCTCGTCGGCGACCGCGGTCGTGTGCCCGGTGAGGGTGAGGAACACGTCGTCGAGGGTGGGACGGCGCAACGCGATGTCCTCGATCGTGACCCCCGCGCTCCGCAGCGACTGCACCGCCTCGACCAGATCGTCCGGACCGGTGGTGACCGGTATGGCCACCCTGCCGGTCGACTTGTCGATGGAGGCCTCCGAACCGAGTGCCTCGGCAGCTCGGGGCAGCTCCTCGGCGGAGACCTTGACGTCGATCACGTCGCTGCCGACCCGGGTCTTCAGCTCGTCCGGCGTCCCGACTGCGACCCGGCGACCGTGGTCGATGATGGCGATCACGTCGGCCAGCTGATCGGCCTCCTCGAGGTACTGCGTCGTGAGCAGCACATCGGTGCCCTGGGCCACGAGCTGCTCGATGGCCTGCCAGAGCTCGTTGCGGCTCCGAGGATCGAGGCCAGTGGTCGGCTCGTCGAGGAGGAGCAACTGGGGCGCACCCACGAGGCTGGCGCCCAGGTCGAGGCGCCGGCGCATCCCGCCCGAGTAGGTCTTGACCAGGCGGTCGGCGTCTTCGGTGAGGCTGATCTGCTCGAGCACGATGGCGCTCGCCTCGGCGGCCGCCTTGCGGGTGTGACCGAAGAGGCGGGCGACCATCTGCAGGTTCTCCCTGCCGGTCATCGCCGGTTCGACGGCGGCGTACTGCCCGGCCAGACCGATGAGCCGCCGCACCTCGGCCGGGTGCTGGGTGACGTCGAGGCCCGCCACCCGCAGGGTGCCGCTCGTGGGCTGGGCCAGGGTGGCGACGCACCGGATGAAGGTGGTCTTCCCCGCCCCGTTCGGCCCGAGCACGGCGAGCACCTTGCCCCGCTCGGCGGCGAGGTCGAGGCCATCGAGGGCCTGCACCTCACCGAAGTGCTTGGTGAGGCCCACGGCCTCGACGATGGGATCCATCCCGCCACTCTCTCCCACGCTCGGAGCCGGTGTCGAACATCGAAAATGCCCGGCAGCTGACGCGTACGACGTTGTCCGCGTCAGCCGCCGAGAGACTTTCTCCGTCGAGGTGTC
>DATDIY010000200.1:0-12219 GCA_036520815.1 Acidimicrobiales bacterium | reverse complement strand
CCTGACGTTCGAGCTCCGAGAGCAGTGCCGACCCGAGCCCGGTCCCGCGTTCCTCACCTGCGACCCACATTCGCTTCACTTCGGCGGTGATCTCGTCCAAGCGCCGGACCGCCCCACCGCCAACCACACGCTCGCCGTCGACGACGAGCACGAAGCGCCCCGAGGGTGGGGTGAAGTCATCCACATCCTGCGCCTCGGCCTCGCTCACCACCGCGTCCGGAATAGTGCTGGCCACCTCGAGGAGGTAGTTCCTAAGCACCGCAATCGCATCGGCATCCCGCGCGTCCACGACTCGGAACTGGAGGGTCACGCCAATCAGTGTTGTCGATTCACGTGTCCCGGATCGCTGCCGGCTCGGGGACGGGTGTCAGGCACACCGGGGTCCGGTTCCGGCGGACCGCCCGCGAGGCCGCGTCAGTGGCGGAAGTGGCGCTCGCCGGTGAAGACCATCGCCAGGCCGGCGTCGTTGGCAGCGTCGATGACCTCGTCGTCGCGGATCGACCCACCGGGCTGCACGACACAGGTGGCGCCGGCTTCGATGGCTCCCTCGAGCCCGTCGGGGAACGGGAAGAAGGCATCCGACGCGTAGACCCCACCGACCGCTCGGCCGGCGGCCTTCTCCCCCGCCAACCGGCCCGCGTCGCGGCGGTTCTGCTGGCCGCAGCCGATGCCGTAGGCGACGCCGCCCTTCACCAGCACGATGGCGTTGGAGGTGACCTTGGCGACCACTCGCCAGGCCAGCTCGAGGTCGGCCCACTCCTCCTCGCTGGGCTGGCGCTCGGTGGGCACCGTCCACTGGGTCCGGTCGACAGTGACGCGATCGGCGGTCTGCACGAGGTAGCCGCCGTCGATCGGGCGCAGCGACAGCTCGGGGACCGCCGGTGCCGTCGCTTCGAGGATGCGCAGGTTCTTCTTCTTCCCCTGCAGGCGGGCCAACGCGTCGGGCTCGTAGCCGGGGGCCACGAGCACCTCGGTGAACACCGGGCCGATGGCCTCGGCAACGGCCAGCGTCACCGGGCGGTTCACGGCCACGATCCCACCGAAGGCCGACACCGGGTCGCACTCGTGGGCGTTGGTGTAGGCCGTGAGGATGTCGTCGGCCACCGCCGCGCCGCACGGGTTGGCGTGCTTGATCACCACCGCCGCCGGTCCGTCACCGAGGCTGTGAACCAACTGCCATGCCGCCTCGGTGTCATAGACGTTGAGGTAGCTCATCTCCTTGCCGCCGTGCTGCACGGCGGTCGTCCACCAGCCCTGCTCGCCGCTGGTCGTGTAGCGGGCGCCGACCTGGTGGGGGTTCTCGCCGTAGCGCAGCACCTGGGCCCGCTCGAGGCCGAGCACGATGACGTCGGGCAGCTCGGCCGGCGCCTCGGCACCGGCCCCTGCCTCGCCCGGCGCCGGCATCCCGGCGTCGAACCAGCTCAGGATCTCGGCGTCGTAGGCGGCGGTGTGGGCGAAGGCGTCGCGGGCCAGTCGACGCCGGGTCTCCTCCGAGAGCGATCCGTCGGCACGCAGCTCCCCCAGCACCTCGTCGTAACGCGACGGGTCGGTGACGATGCCGACGCGTGCGTGGTTCTTGGCTGCGGCCCGCACGAGGGTCGGACCACCGATGTCGATCAGCTCGATCGAGGGCTCGGCCGAGAACGGATACAGGTTGGCGACGACGAGGTCGATGGCCTCGATCCCGTAGGTCTCCATGTCGGCCGCGTGCTCCGCGATGGAGGGGTCGGCGAGGATCCCCCCGTGCACCTTCGGGTGCAGGGTGACCACGCGGTGACCGAGGATGGCGGGGAAGCCGGTGAGGTCAGCCACGTCGGTGACGGGGATACCGGCCTCGGAGATGGCGCGGGCGGTGCCTCCGCTGGAGACGAGATCCCAGCCGAGCTCGTTGAGGGCGCGGGCCAGGTCGACCACGCCGGTCTTGTCGTAGACGGAGAGAAGGGCCCTCACTGGACGCTGCCCCTTTCGAGGATCTCGGAGATCGTGCGGATGTAGATGCGGCGTTCGACCGCCTTGATGCGCTCGTGGAGCGAGTCGGCCGTGTCGGCGGGCTCCACGGCCACCGCTTCCTGGGCGAGGATCGGGCCGGCGTCGACCTCTTCGGTCGCCACGTGGACCGTGCAGCCGGTGACCTTCACCCCGTAGTCGAGCGCGTCCTGCACCCCGTGCCAGCCAGGGAACGACGGCAGGAGGGCAGGGTGGGTGTTGAGGATGTGCCCCGGGAACGCGTCGAACATCGCCTTGCCCAGGATCGTCCCGAAGCCCGCCATCGCCACGAGCTCGACGTCCCATCCCTCGAGCACGCCGACCAGCTCGGCCGTGTAGCCGTCGCGGTCGAAGTCGCGGCCGTAGCTGCGTCGCTCGAGCAGCTCGCACGCGACGCCGTGTCGGGACGCCACCTCCTCGGCACCACACGGGCGGTCGACCACGACCACCGCGACCGGGATGCCGGCAGAGCAGATGGCGTCGAGGATGGTTCCGCTCCCGGAGGCCAGCACTGCCAGACGCATAGGGCTGCGAACCTACCAGCCGGGTCGAGGCCTCGACCCCGGGGCCGAGCAGGCAGCGCGGTCCGTCACCCCCCGCCTCGGGCGACGGACCGCTCAGGCCGTGCGCCCGGTGTAGGCGAGCCGGGCCATGGCATCGGCGGCCGGCGGCGGTTCCACCGCGGCGGCGAAGTCGACGCCGTCGCGCGGGAGCTCTGCGAGCACCTGGCGGGCGAACCGCTCACACGGTTCGACGACCTCGTCCGGCACCTCGAGGTCGTCACCGAGCGTCGTGGCCAGGTCCCACGTGTGCACCAAGAGGTCGAAGGCGGCGTAGCGCAGGAACGTCTGGCCCGTCATGGTGCCGACCGGCAGGTTCAGGATCCGCTCCATCGACCCGGGCTGCTCCGCCGCCTGACCGAACGTGGTGGCCGCCCGCTCGAACGCGCCGAAGGGGTCGGAACCGACCACGTCGGGCTGACGACCCGAGATGGCGTGCAGCGGTCCGCCCCGAAGCGCACCGGCGAACATCTCGGCCCCACCGACGACATGGTTGAGCAGGTCGCGAGTGGTCCATCCGGCGCACGGGGTGGAGAGGCGGAGATCCGAAGGCGCCACCTTGGCGACGTAGGCAGCGAGGGTGGGGACGACCCGGCCCAGCTGCTCGGCGCCGGACGGCCCCTCGTCGGGCTCGACGATCCGCTGACTCGTGCTCACGCCATCGCCTCCAGCGCCGCGCCCATGTGGGCCATGACCGCCGAGTGCTCCGCCTCGGGGCTGAAGAGGACGACCTCGGCGTCGTCGTCGACCCGGACCGAGTGACCCGGAGGCCAGTAGAAGAGGTCCCCTCCGGTGCAGGTGTCCTCGCTGCCGTCGGTGTAGGAGACGACCACGGTTCCGCTGATGAGATAGCCCCAGTGCGGGGCCTGGCAGGCATCGCCCTCCAAGCCCTGCAACAACGGCTTGATGTCGGTGCCGGCACCGAGGGAGAAGTACTCCCCGGCGAAGCGCCCGTACCCACCGACGTCGCCGAAGTCGGGAAGCTGTCGGGCCACCGCCCCGGGCGCTTCGAGCTTCACGGGGATGTCCTGCTTCTGGATGCGCATGGCCCCTCCTCGGGGGATCTCGGCGGCCCGCTGCCGTCGTCGGCGCGATCGTCGGTTCTCCCCCTTGCCATCCATCGGTCGTCTGTCGGTCGGCCACGGGCGAGCTCGAGCGTTGGCGCCGCCGCGGTGCGCCAACGACACTGACGACGTGGACCTGCGCCTGCTGGGGAGCGTCGCCGTCGTCGGGCCCACGGGCCAGCGCTCCCTCGCACCCGCCGCTCGCACCCTGCTCGCCGTGCTCCTCGCCCGGCGCCGTCAGCTCGTCTCGCTCGATCAGCTGTCTGACGTCCTCTGGGGCGACGCTCCGCCGACCACCGCCCGTCCCACGCTCCAGACACACCTCTCGAAGTTGCGGCGGGTGGTGGGAGCCGAGGCCGGCGCGTCAATCGTCCACCGGCCTCCGGGCTACGTGCTGGAGGTCGACCGTTCGCTGGTGGATGCCGACCGCTTCGAGGACACCCTTCTGAGAGGCAAGGCCCTCGCCTCCTCTGCGCCCCGCGACGCGGTGGCCGTCATCGACGAGGCACTGTGCTGGTGGCGCGGTCCGGCCCTGTGCGAGTTCGCCGACGAGCCGTGGGCCCGACCCGAGGCGGTCCGGCTGGAGGAGCTCCGGCTCATGGCGATCGAGGAACGAGCCCAGGCGCTGCTCGACAGCGGAGAGCACGCCCTCGCCGTCGCCGGCCTGGAGCCGATGGTCGATGAGCAGCCACTCCGCGAGAGGCCCCGGCTCCAGCTCATGCGGGCCCTGCACGCATCCGGCCGCCAGGCCGAAGCATTGCGGTGCGCGCAGGAGGGCCGCCGACTCCTCGGCGATGAGCTCGGCCTCGATCCATCGGCGGAGCTCATCCGGCTCGAGCAGGCGATCGCCACCGATGACCCGACGCTGCGCGCCACCCGTGTCGCTGAACCCCAGCGCGAGATCTTCGACCAACCCCCTCGCGCACCTGCGCCGATGCCGGCAACGCTCGCCGCCACCCAGCTGGTCGGCCGCGATGACGAGGTGCGACGCCTGACGGCCACCATCCCCACGGTGGGGCTCGTCACCCTGACGGGTCCCGGCGGGGTCGGGAAGACCAGGTTGGCGTTCGAGCTGGCTCGGGCCCTCAGCAGCATGCGGGACGGGGTGAGGCTGGTGGAGCTGGCTCCCGTCGCCGATGGCGATGCGGTGGGAGCCGCCGTCGCTGCCGCGCTCGGCGTCGAGCGCCGCCCCGGACGGTCGCTCGACGAGTCGGTCATCGAAATGCTCGCTCCGCTCGAGTTGGTCCTGGTGATCGACAACTGCGAGCACGTCCTCGACGCTTCCACCCGCCTGATCGCCGAGATCCTGCGCTGGTGTCCCGGCGTCCACGTCCTCGCCACCAGCCGATCGGCGATGGGCATGCCCGGCGAGCACATCTGGCCGATCACGCCGCTCCCGGTCCCACCGGACGTCGATGCGCCGGTCGAGATCATCGCCACCAACCCCGCCGTGCAGGTCTTCGCCAACCGGGCTGGCCAGGTCTCCCCCACGTTCTCGGTGGACGATGCGAACGCCCGCGACGTCGCCGAGATCTGCACCCGGTTGGACGGCATCCCTCTCGCCCTGGAGCTGGCCGCCGCCCGGATGGGCTCGCTCCCACCGTCCCAGCTGCGCGCCCGCCTCAACGAGAGGTTCGACCTGCTGCGCCAGGGACCGGCGGTCGAGGCGAGGCACCGCACCCTCGTGGATCTCGTCCAATGGTCCTACGAGCTGCTCACCGACGAGGAACAGGTGCTCCTGGACCGACTCTCGGTGTTCGCCGGTGGGTTCGACCTGGACGCCGCCGAGCGCACGTGTGGTGTCGGCGGCCTCGACCGAGGGCGCGTCCTACCGCTTCTCTCGGAGCTGGTGGAGAAGTCCCTCGTGGCCATGGACGTCGACCGGGGAACGGCCCGCTACCGCCAGCTCGAGACAATCCGCCAGTTCGGCACCCGTCGCCTCGAAGGATCCGCCGATCTCGACGCCATCCATCGGTCGCATCTCCAGACCTTCGCCGCCGTGGCGACGGCCGCCGAGCCCGCCCTCGAGGGGCCCGAAGAGGCGGCGTGGGGCGACCGCTTGGAGCGCGAGGTGGACAACCTCCGTGCCGCAGTACGCACCGCGGTGACAACCGGTGACTTCGACACTGGTCTCGCTCTCGTCGTGGCCGCCCGCGAGTTCTCGTTCCGACACATGCGCTATGAGCTCGTGCGATGGGCCGAGGAGCTCACGGACCTCGACGCGGCCCACGACCACCCGCAGCGCCCGGCGGCGCTGGCCGTGGTGGCCTACGGCAGCTTCGTGCGCGGTGACCTCGGCACCGCGATCGAGCAGGCCCTTCACTCCTTGACCGAGAACGACCGCCTCTCGGTGCCGTCGATCGGTCTGGCCGAACGCACCCTCGGCAACGCGCTCGTCTACAGGGGCGACAGGGAAGAGGGCCAGCGGTGGATGGACCGGATGGTGACCGTCGCCGAGAAGAGTGGGATCGACGGAAGGATCGCCCACGCCCACTACATGCGATCGGTGGCTCGGACGAGCGTGGCCGACCCCGACGGCGGCGCCCACCACGCGGAGTGCGCCACTCGCGCGGCAGAACGAGCCGGGAGCCCGACGGCGCTGGCTCAGGCGGCCTACGCGACCGGCCTCGCCCGGTCGAGTCGTGGTGGGACAACCGAGATCCGCAGCGGCCTCGCCCTCCTCGACGAGGCTGCCGAACGAGCGACCGAGGCGGGCAACCGGTGGATCCGGGCGTTCGCCCTGACCGAGTCGCTGTGGCTGCGCGCCCGTCTCGGCGACACCGAGCTGGCGCTCGCCGGGTACCGGGGGATCATCGAGACGTGGCACCAGAGCGGCGATTGGGCGAACCAGTGGCTCAGCCTGCGCCAGCTAGCCGGCATCTTCGCGTCGGTCGGCCGGGACGAGGACGCGGCGTTGCTCTTCGGCGCGGTCAACGCCGCGGGGGTACGAGCGGCGCTCCCGCTCTCCCCTCCCGACGGCGATGATCTCGATGAGCTCGCGCGTGGGCTCGAGGAACGGCTCGGGAGCGACGCCGTGGCCGCATCCCGCCGTCGAGGGGAGCTGCTGCGGGATGAGGCCGTGGTCGCGACCGCTCTTGCCGCGATCGACGAGCTGCTCTGACAACAGGCCGGCTGGCCCGACCCTGCGCTCGCTGCCTGATCAGCGCTGGCGTCGCCCGACGAGGTGGAACATGCGGCCCAGCTGGCGGTAGGGGTCGCGTCGGCTCGCCTCGAGCTCGGCCGCCAGCAGATCATCGGATGCCTCGGCCGCGGGCAGACGCGAGTTCCACCAGTCGGTGAAGAACCCGACGCCGTACCACGCCGATGGGTGCACCCCGACCTCGGCGAGTTGATCGGACAGCCCGGCGACGGTGTCGGCCCGGGTCGGCAGCCCCAGGCCGCAGACCATCCGGTCGTCCTCGAACGCCGCCAGCGCCTCAGCCCAGCGTCCCTCGAGAGCATGCGGGATGGGCAGCGTCAGCTGGTTCTTGGCGACGACCGACACGAGGGCGCCGTCGTCGGCGAGGGCGGCAAGGGCCCCGAGCAGTGGACCAGGGTCGTCGAGGTACTGGACGACCGCGTGGCACAGCACGGCGCTGAAGCGCGTCCCCCCAGTGGCGGCCACCGCGTCCTCGCCCGTCGCGTTCACCAGCGTCACGCGGGATCGCACCTCCGGCGACTCGGCCGCGAGGCGCTCCTCGGCCTGCTCGAGCATCCCCATCGAGGGCTCCACGACCGTCACCCGGTACCCGTCCCTGGCGAGCGGGATGGCCTGGTGGCCCGCACCGCCGCCGACATCGACCACCTCGATGGGCGCGGGAGCCAGGTGCTCGCGCAGGTGCTTACCGATCACGTGGGCGCGCACCCGGCCCTGGACCGAGCCGTAGTAGTCCCCGACGAACTGATCGGCCACGTCGGCCCAGGTGTCGTGTCCCATTTTCCTCCCCCGATCGAGATCGGATTGAGCGCTCAGGCCCAGCCGTGCTCCCGGACGACCTGCACCATCAGCTCGCCCGCCTCGGTGGGGTTCTGACCCACCCGCACACCGGCGTCGGCGAGAGCCTCCATCTTGGCTGCTGCTGTTCCCTTGCCCCCGGAGACGATGGCGCCGGCGTGGCCCATCTTCTTGCCGGGAGGAGCGGTGACGCCGGCGACGTAGGACACGACGGGCTTGGTCATCTTGGTCTTGATGAACTCGGCCGCCTCTTCCTCGGCCGAACCACCGATCTCGCCGATCATCATGACGGCCTTGGTGTCGGGGTCGGCCTCGAACGCCTCGAGGCAGTCGATGAACGAGGTGCCCGGAACCGGGTCGCCACCGATGCCGACGCAGGTGGTGACGCCGATGTCCTGGAGCTTGAGCTCGTAGAGGGCCTGGTAGGTGAGGGTGCCGGACCGGCTCACGATGCCCACCGGGCCCCCCGGCTTGGCGATCTCACCTGCGGTGATGCCGATGTTGCACTTCCCGGGGCTGATGATCCCCGGGCAGTTCGGGCCGAGCAGGCGCACGTCGGGGAAGTCGCGCTTGAGCTTGTTGAAGAACCAGGCCTCGTCGTGGGCGGGCACGCCCTCGGTGATGCACACGATGAACTCGACGCCACCCTCGGCGGCGTCGAGCACGGCGGCCTTCACGCCCGGAGCCGGGATGAAGATGCACGCGGCGTTGGCGCCAGTGGCGGCGACGGCCTCGCCCACGTTGGCGAAGATCGGGATGCCTTCGACATCCTCACCCGCCTTCTTGGGGTTGGTACCGGCGACGACGTTGGTGCCGTACTCGCGGTTGCGCAGACCGTAGAAGCGGCCCTGGGAGCCGGTGAGGCCCTGGTAGACGACCTTGGTCGTCTCGTCGACGAAGATGCTCACGCGGTCCTCAGTTCTTCGCGAGCTCGACCGCGACGCGGGCGGCCTCGAGCATGGTGGGCTTGCTCTGGAGGGTGTCGGAGAGGTGCGGGGCCAGCAGCGCCCGACCCTCCTCGGCGTTGGTGCCGTCGAGGCGGATCACGATCGGCGAGGAGATCTCGACCATCTCGAGGGCCCCGATGATGCCCTTGGCGACTTCCTCGCCCCGGGTGATGCCACCGAAGATGTTGATGAAGATGGACTTCACGTTCGGGTCGTCGTTGATGACCTGGAGAGCCCCGGCCATGACCGCGGCGTTGGCGCCGCCGCCAATGTCGAGGAAGTTGGCCGGCTGGCCACCGACCTGGTTGACGACGTCGAGGGTGCTCATGGCGAGACCGGCGCCGTTGGCGATGATGCCGATGTCGCCGTCGAGACCGACGTACTGGAGGCCCTTCTCGTGGGCGGCTTCCTCCCGGACGTCGCGCACCTGGGTCAGCTCGTAGTCACCCCACTCGTGGCGGTACTCGGCGTTGTTGTCGAGGGTGACCTTGGCGTCGAGGGCGTGGACCCTGCCGTCGGGGGTGACGATCAACGGGTTGATCTCAGCGAGATCGGCGTCGCCCTCGACGTAGGCGGTGTAGAGCTTCAGGAGCATCTCGACCGCACCGTCGGTGACGTCGGGGTTGAGCTTGGCGGCGAGCACCCACTCGCGGGCGGCCTCGGGAGTGAGTCCGTCGACGGGGTCGATCCAGACCTTGGAGATGGCGTCGGGGTCGGTGACCGCCACCTCTTCGATCTCGATACCGCCCTGGGCCGAGAGCATCCCGAGGTGCTTCTTGGCCGAGCGGTCGAGGGTGAAGCTGGCGTAGTACTCCTCGGAGATGTCCGAAGCGTGCTCGATCCAGAGGATGCGGGTGATGTGCCCCTTGATGTCGAGCCCGAGGATGTTGCCGGCGTGCTCACGCAGGGCGTCCTCGTCGGGGGCGAACTTCACGCCACCGGCCTTGCCCCGTCCGCCGGCGTGCACCTGGGCCTTCACCATGACCGGGTAGCCCACCGCGTCGGCTGCCGCGACCGCCGCCTCGACGGAGTCGACCGCACGCCCGTCGGACACCGGGATTCCGAACTGTGCGAAGAGCTGCTTGCCTTGGTATTCGAGGAGATCCACCCCGACAAGGTAGTCAGCAGGCCTCAGAACGGCCCAAACAGCCCGACTCGCCCCGTCCGGGGGTCACGGCGATACTTGGCCGCCATGAGCCCGGTGCGGCAGAGCAAGACCCGCGGTCCCCGCTCCGTGGTCCTGGCCGTGGGCGGGGTCACGATCGGTGTCGTCCTTGTCATCGCCTTGTTCATCGTCGCCATCCCCTCGCTGACCGAGTCCGGGAAGATCGAGGTGAAGCTGGGCGACGACGTCTTCGACGCCGGTTCAGCGGAGAGCCGCTCGAAGAGCATCGCCGCCGATGGACCGTTCCTCTTCGGCGACCCATCCGGCCGCACCCGAGACATCTTCCTGCAGCACATCGGCGACGACCCGACCCAGGGCTGGTACGCGTTCGACGCCCGGCGACCCGGCCAGGGACGGGACTGTCCGCTCGACTGGAAGGCGGATCAGGACAGGTTCGTCGATCGATGCGATGGGACGGTCATCCCGGCCGACGGCACCGGACTCATCGACTATCCGGTCGTTGTCACCGAGAACGGCGCCCTGGTCGTCGACCTGAACCCGGAAGAGGGCGACGACATCAGCACCCTCACGACCGGCGGCTGACGCGCCGTGCCGGCCGAGCCCATGCCGTTGCGGGCCCAGCCCGGCCGCACCCGCATCGGATGGATCGGAACCGGCGTCATGGGTGCCGCGATGGCGGGACACCTGATCAGGGCGGGGTACGAGGTCTCCGTGACCACCCGCACCAGGGAACGGGCCGAGCCCCTGCTCGATGCCGGCGCGACGTGGGTCGACGAGCCCGCTGCGATCGCAGCGCAGAGCGACATCGTCGTCACCATGGTCGGGTTCCCCGACGAGGTGCGGGCCGTGCTCCTCGGCCCGAACGGCGCCTTGGTCGCAGCCCGCCCGGGAACCGTGGTGGTCGACATGTCGACCAACGACCCCACGCTCACCGTCGAGCTCGCCGAGACCGGCCGGGCAAAGGGCGTGCACGTGCTCGACGCCCCCGTTTCCGGCGGCGACGTCGGCGCCCGGGCCGGGACGCTCTCGATCATGGTCGGCGGCGACGCCGACGCCTTCGCCGCGGTGCTCCCCTGCTTCGAGGCGATGGGTTCCACCGTCGTGCACCAGGGCGGTCCCGGGGCCGGGCAGCGCACGAAGCTGGTGAACCAGGTGCTGGTCGCCGACACCATGGTCGGTGTCTGCGAGGCCCTGCTCTACGCCCATCGAACCGGCCTCGACGTCGACCGGGTGCTCGAGTCGGTGGCCACCGGCGCCGCTGGGAGCTGGGGGCTCTCCAACCTCGGCCCGCGGATCATCGCCGGCGACTTCGCACCCGGGTTCCTCGTCGACCACCTCGTGAAGGACCTCGGACTGGTGCTGGCCGACGCCGACCGGGTCGGCCTGCGCCTCCCCGGTCTCGCCCTCGCCCACGAGCTCTACCTCGCCCTCCAGGAGCAGGGTCGCGGCCGAGATGGCACCCAGTCGCTGGTCCACGCGCTCGCCGCCGTGTCGGATCTGTCCTGGCCGCCCGCCGCGACGGGCTCCGGGACCCCGCCCGAGATCTGAACGGATCGGCACAGCTTCCTTTTCTCCCGCGTCGCAGTACGGCGACGCGGATGTAGGACTACCCCTCAGAGGTCGCGAGAGGTGCTGAACACCTCGCCCCCACCTGACGACGACCCGACGTGAGATCATCCCTCCGATGCCGCCGCTCGAGGGGAAGACCGCCATCGTCACCGGCGGCGCAGGGCTGATCGGAACCGGTGTCGTCCACGCCCTGGCCGAGGCGGGCGCCTCCGTCTCGATCGTCGACTACGACGCGAAGGCGGCCGACGCCCTCGCCGCCCGGATCCGAGACCTCGGAGCCAGCGCGATCGCCGTGGCCGCCGACCTCAACGAGCGCTCGGCGTGCGCCACGGCCGTCGACCGCACCGTGCGCGAATACGGCGGAGTCGACGTCCTGGTGAACCTGGCCCAGCAGTTCCGGGCAGCCTTCACCCCGTTCATCGACACCACCGACGACGACATGCTCGTGTCGTGGAGCTCGGGCGTGTTGGCCACCTTCCGCATGATGCAGCTCTCCCACCCGCACCTCGTGGCCAGGGGCGGCGGAGCCGTCATCAACTTCGGGTCGGGCGCCGGCACCTCGGCTGCGACAGGTCTGGTCGCCTACGGCTCGGCCAAGGAGGGGATCCGCCAGCTCTCCAGGGTGGCGGCGAAGGAGTGGGGACCGGCAGGCATCCGCGTGAACACGATCTGCCCGTTCGCCCACGGCCCGGAGAAGTGGGAGTCGTCGCACTGGCTCGACGACGAGCTGCTCGAGCGGATCCCGCTTCGCCGCGACGGCGATCCCCGACGCGACATCGGTGCCGCCGTCGTCTACCTGGCCGGGCCGGGCGACTTCGTGACCGGGCAGACGCTCTTCGTCGACGGCGGCGCCAGCTTCTCCTGAACGGCGTCGGCCTCAGCGCTTCTCGAGCGGGGCCCACGCCAACAGCAGGCGCTTCTCGCCGATGCCGGCGAAGTGCACGACGGCCTCGGCCTTGTCGCCCTCGCCCTCGACGGCGGTGATGACGCCGTCGCCGAACTTGGCGTGGTG
>DATDIY010000199.1:0-3548 GCA_036520815.1 Acidimicrobiales bacterium | reverse complement strand
GATCGCCGCCAAGGACGACGCGGCCTTCACCGCCGCCCTGGCCGGCCTCGTCGCGACCATCCAGAAGGTCGGCGACGCCGTCGGCGACGACGAGTTCGTGGCCTCCGACGTGATCGTGCCCGACGCGGACACGACCCTCGCCGACGCCGCCGAGTACCACGACGACGACGGCGCGGGGCTCATCCCCGGCTGATCGTCCCCGCTGTGCCCCGCCGCTAGGCGCCCTCGGTGACTCCGAGGGTCGCCTGGCGACCGGCGCCCTCGCCGCCGGTCGCCTGGACGAGGGCCCCGTGGCTGAGGACGCCCACCACCGCCCCCGAGGCGTCGACCACCGTGAGCCGGCGGATCTCCTTGTCGCGCATCGCCTCGCCGGCGGCCGAGAGGTCGTCGTCGGGCCCGATGGTGGCGACCTTCGTGGTCATGACCTCCGAGACCGGGGTGCCCTTGGCGTCGGTGCCGCCGTCGGCCACGAAGCGCACCACGATGTCGCGGTCGGTGACCACGCCCACAGGGCGGCCGCCGTCGACCACCGGCAGGAAGCCGGTGCCGGCCTCCCGCATCGCCCGCGCCGCCTCCGCGATGCTCGAGTCGGAGGACACCGTCCGCACCTCGGTCGCCATCGCCTCGCGCACCTGCATCTCGCACCTCCGTGGACGGGTCCCCGACGCGGCGAGCCTCTCACCGGGCCCGGGCACGGCACAACGACACCGGTCAGCGGGCGATGGTGATCCCCGCCGCCTCGCGGTCGAACGTGCCGGCGACGATCCCCTCGTCGCGCAGCTTCACCTTCTGGACGCGCTCGGTGGGCGTCTTGGGCAGCGTCTCGACGAACCGGATGTAGCGCGGGACCATGAAGTACGGCATCCGCTCGGCCAGCCAGTGGGTGTAGTCGACCGGGTCCGGCGCCTCGCCCTCGGCGATGCAGACGATCATGATCTCGTCCTCCGAGGAGGCACCCTCGCCGGCCTTCACCCCGATCGCCGCCACCTCCTTGACGTTCGGGTGGTCGGACGCCTGGCGCTCGACCTCCATCGAGGAGACGTTCTCGCCGCGGCGGCGGATGTAGTCCTTCACGCGGTCCATGAAGTAGAAGTAGCCCTCGGCGTCCATCCGCCCGAGGTCGCCGGTGTGGAGCTTCAGGTTCCGGAAGTCCTCGGCGGTCTTCTCCGGCATCCCGTAGTACGCCCTCATGACGATGTTCGGGATCTTCATGTCGACCACGATCTCGCCCGGGGTGTCCGGGGGCAGCGGCCGGTCGGTGCCCGGCTCCACGATCGTGACCTCGTAGCCCGGGTTGGCCTTGCCCATCGAGCCCGGGACGCCCGGCTTGGTCGGGTCCATGTAGGTCGCCATGCCGGTCTCGGTGAGGCCGTAGCCCTCGATGAACTTGACCCCGAAGCGCTCCTGGAACTCGTTGTAGATGTCCTTGGGCGCCGGGGCGGCGAAGCAGGTGTGGACCTTGTGGGCCCGGTCCAGCTCCGAGGGCGGGATGTTCCAGATGAAGTAGCTGACCGCGCCGATCGAGTTGAAGACGGTCGCCTCGGCGTCCTTGATCTGCTGCCAGAACTTGCTCGAGCTGAAGCGCTCCACGTAGGCGACCCGGCCGCCGGCGACCAGCGCCGGGTAGCCCGAGAGCACCTGGGCGTTGGAGTGGAAGAGCGGCAGGCAGCTGAAGAAGGTGTCCTCGGCCAGCGACTCGACCGACTTGCCGGCCGTCGCCGAGACCACCTCGAGCAGGCCGCGGGCCGAGAAGTAGTCGGCCGCGTTCTGCTTGATGACGCCCTTGGAGCGGCCGGTGGTGCCCGAGGTGAACATGATCCGGGCGTCGTCGGTCCACTTGTACTCGACCCCGTCGGGCTCCGCGTCGGAGCCCTCTCCGAGCAGCGCCTCGAGCGGCTCCCACTTGAGCGAGGGGTCCGGGCCCTCCTGGGCGCCGGTCTTCATCACGATCACGTGCTCGAGCAGCGGCAGCTCGCCCTTGACCAGGTCGAGGCGGTCGAGGAACACGTCCGAGATGAACAGCTTCTTGGACTCGACGAGGTTGATCGTCCAGGACAGGAAGTCGCCCTTGTAGGCGGTGTTGATCGAGCTCATCACCGCGCCGGCCTTGAGGATCCCGAACCAGACCGGCAGGAACTCCTCGCAGTTGGGCAGCATCACGCTGACCGACTCGCCCGGCTGCACGCCGCGGGCGATCAGGGCGTTGGCCACCCGGTTCGACCGCGCGTTCACCTCCCCGTAGCTGACCCACGGGTTGTCGGCGAACTTCAGGTACTCACGGTCCGGGGTCTCGGCCGCCCGGCGCTTGAGAACCTCCGCCAGGACCCACTTGGTCGGGTCGTCCTTGGCGTACCAATCGCTCCACTCGGCCATTCTGTCTCGCTCCCCCCTCGGCGCTCTCGTGTGCCCGCGCGCGCCTAGGCGGCGACGAACTTGGGCAGGGTGATCTCGTCGGTGACGTCGTGGAAGACCAGACGCACCTTCATGCCGATCGACACGTCGTCCGGGTCGATCGACGGGTAGCCCTCCTCGTCCTTGACGAGGTTGGACATCAGGCGCACGCCCTCGTCCAGGTCGATCAGAGCCACCGTGTGGGGCGGGTCCCCCTTGTAGGCCTTGCTCGGACCGATGAAGTGGACCGAGTAGGTGTAGACCGTGCCGGTGCCCTTCGACTCGACCCACTGGGTCGGCTCGAGCGTGCCGGGCACCAGCGCCCGCGGGTACCAGAACGGCTTCCCGTCGGCGTCGGTCGGCAGGAGGAAGGTGTGCTCGTGCATCGCCTTCCACCAGTGGTCGCCCTCCGGGCGCATGTCGGGGAGGGGCTTGGTGTACGGGGTCGTCTCGCTCATGTCTGTCTCCCCTTGCCCTAGGCCGCCGAGGGCGGTTCGCTCGACAGGACCAGCGCGCTCGTCGCGGCGAGGATGCCGCCCGAGCCGGTGGTGATGGCGAGCTTGGCCCCGGGGACCTGGTGGTCGCCGCCGCCGCGCTCGGTGTCGTCGGCCTCGCCCCGCAGCTGCAGGGTCGCCTCGACGATGTGGTGCATGGCGCCCAGGTGGGCCTGGCGGATCAGGCCGCCGTGGGTGTTCATCGGCAGGGCGGCGCCGAGCTTGGCGTTGCCCTCGAGCACCCAGTCGCCGGCCTCGCCCGGGCCGCAGACGCCGATGCCCTCGAGGGCGATCAGCGGCGTGAAGCTGAACGAGTCGTAGATCTCGGCCACGTCGAGGTCCCCGACGGTGATGCCGGCGACCTCCATCGCGCGCCGTCCGGCCCGGCCGAGGCCCTGGCGGACGCCGTCGACCGAGGTGGCCGAGGAGATGTACTGGTGCGAGTAGCCCTCGCCGATGCCGGTGATGTAGACGGGCTTGGGCCGCATCGACTTGGCGCGGTCGGCGGTCGTGACGAGGAAGGCGGCCGCGCCGTCGGACACGAGCGAGCAGTCCATGGCGTGGAAGGGCGTGGCGATCCAGCGGTCGTTCATGACGTCCTCGATCGTGACCACGTCGCGCAGCATCGCGTTCCACTTCAGGGCGGCGTGCTCGGACTGGGTC
>DATDIY010000198.1:0-2096 GCA_036520815.1 Acidimicrobiales bacterium | reverse complement strand
CGGCGACGGCTGGATCGTCGAGGCGTCCTCCGGGGAACCGGCACCGACCTCCCCCGACGGCAGGGTCCGTCTCGACCTGCGCGACAACGCCGTGCTCGTCGTCGAGGGTTCCGCCTTGCACAGCGACGACCTGCGGGTGATGAGCGCTTTCCTCGCCCAGGTCGACACCGCCATCGAGCACCGCCGCCTGCGCACCGACGCCGCCGATGCAGCGGCGACGGCGGAGGGTGACCGGCTCCGCACCGCGATCCTCCGGGCCGTGTCGCACGACCTGCGCACGCCGCTCGCGTCCATCAAGGCCTCGGTCACCTCACTGCGCCAGACCGACGTGGAGTGGTCCAACCACGACCGCACCGAGTTCCTCACCACGATCGAGGAGGAGACCGACCGGCTCAACCAGCTGGTGGGCAACCTGCTCGACATGAGCCGCCTCGAGAGCGGGATCGTGCGGCCGGCTCTGCGCGCCGTCGGTCTCGAGGAGGTGGTACCCAGGGCGCTCATGAGCCTCAGCCGGGACCCTGGTGCGAACGCGAGGGAGGCGGTGTCGGTCGAGATCTCCGAGGAGCTACCCCCTGTCATCGCTGACGCCGACCTGCTCGAGCGGGTCATCGCCAACCTCACGATGAACGCGGTCACCCACGCCCATCCCACCGACGCGACGCCCGTGCGCATCGAGGCCGGGCGGGTCGGGCGCCGGGTCGACCTCCGCGTGATCGACCACGGCAAGGGTCTGCCGGTTCGCGATCGCCACGCCATCTTCGAGCCCTTCCAACGGATGGGTGACGGCGACACCGGCACCGGCGTGGGGCTCGGCCTGGCCGTCTCCCGCGGGTTCGTCGACGCCATGGGCGGTGAGCTGACGGTGGACGACACCCCCGGCGGCGGTCTCACCTTCACCGTCTCGCTCCCGGTGGCTCCGTGACCCGCGTCCTGGTCGTCGACGACGAGCCCCAGATCCGGAGGGCCCTGGCCATCAACCTGCGGGCGCGCGGCTATGACGTGGTCGAGGCGCCGACCGGGGAGGACGCCCTCGTCGCCGCCGCCGAGCGCCATCCCGACGTCGTAGTGCTCGACCTCGGCCTCCCCGGCATCGACGGCATCGAGGTCGTCGAGGGGATCCGAGGCTGGTCGAACGTCCCGATCGTCGTGCTCTCCGTGCGCGACGCCGAGACCGACAAAGTCGCCGCCCTCGACGCCGGGGCCGACGACTACGTCACCAAACCGTTCGGCATGGACGAGCTGCTCGCTCGCATGCGGGCGGCGTTGCGCCGGGCCGTGCCCGCCCCCGAGGAGCCGGTCGTGGCGACCGACGGGCTACGGATCGACCTGGCCGCCAAGCGCGTCTACCGCAGCGACCCCACCGGTGCCGACGACGCCGAACCGGTCGAGGTGCACCTCACGCCCACGGAGTGGGGGCTGGTGGAGGTGCTGGCCCGACACCGGGGGAAGCTGGTCAGCCAGAAGCAGCTCCTCCAGGAGGTGTGGGGCCCCGCCTACGGCACCGAGGCCAACTACCTGCGGGTCCACATGGCCGCCATCCGCCGCAAGCTCGAGGCCGACGCCGGGCAGCCCCGGTGGTTCGTGACCGAACCGGGCATGGGCTACCGCCTCGACGCCTGACTCACCGACCCGGTCGACGACTCGGGGCGTCAGCGCCGAGAGCGAGCGGCGCTGCGGCTGCGCCCGGCCAGGCGGGCGACGAGCACCTCCACGACCAGCTCGGGGGGCCAGGCCTTGGCCCCGTGCAGGTCGAGATCGGCCTCGGCGAGAAGGCCTCCGAACTCGGCGAGGCGCTCGGAACCGAGCCGGCGGGCGCCGTCGAGCGCCTTCTTGGCCGGGAAGGTGCTGCCCTTGATGCCGAGCACCTCGGCCGCCGCCTTGTCGCCCCGGATGGAGGGATCGTCGAGGCGGATCATCCGCAGGTAGTGGTTCGTGAGGGTGGCCATGACCTGCAGCGGGTGTCGGCCGCCGCCGCCGAGCATCCGGTGCAGGACCTCGAGCGCCTTGGGGACGTCGCCGGCGTCGACGGCGTCGGTGAGGTCCCACGGCGCCACGTCGCCCGCCTCACCCAGGAAGGGCTCCACCGCCGCCGGATC
>DATDIY010000197.1:0-14110 GCA_036520815.1 Acidimicrobiales bacterium | reverse complement strand
GCCATCCGGGCACGCTCGCCCCGGTCGAGCTGCCCCGGGAACGCCGGGCCCGTCGGGAGGCCGCCCTCGTCGCCGCCGGTGCCGGGCCGGCGCTGGCCATGGAACTGACGACCGCCGCCAGCCGCTCGCTGCGACACCAGCTGGCCCGGTGCCTCGTGCGACCGTGGTGGCCGGCCACGTTGGCCGTGGTCGCGCTGGTGCCGTCGAGGAAGGTGCGCGCCGTGCTGGCGATCGCCGTGTCCGGCGCGGTGACGAGCGCGGCGGTACGCGACTGGCTCGCGGAGCGCCCCCCGGTCGGCCCGACGACCTTCGTCGTCGGTCGGCTCGCCGACGACGTCGCCTACGGGGCCGGGGTGTGGCTCGGATGCCTGCGGGAGCGGACGGCCGAACCGCTGCTGCCGCTCGTCGGGCGGGGAACTACCCGAGCTGGATGAGGTCGACGACGAACACGAGGGTCTCGCCGCCCTTGATGACGCCACCGGCGCCGCGGTCGCCGTAGCCCAGGTGCGGCGGGATGGTGATGCGCCGACGGCCGCCGATCTTCATGCCGGCGACGCCCTCGTCCCAGCCCTGGATGACCTGCCCGGCACCGAGGCGGAAGGCGAAGGTGTCGTGGCGGTCCCAGGAGGCGTCGAACTGCTCGCCGGTGCTCCAGGCGTGGCCGACGTAGTGGACCGTCACGGTCTGGCCCGCGACGGCCTCGTCGCCGCCCCCGACCTCGATGTCCTCGATCAGCAGAGCCGCCGGCGGGGCGGTGTCGGGGATGGTCACGTCGGGCTTGAAGTCGGCCATGGCCGCCAAGCTATCCCGCGGTCGCCGGATCGCCAGCGGTGTCGGCGGTGCGTACGAGCAGCAGCGTGCGCCACTCCTCCTCCGCCAGGGTGCCGTTGAGCCCGAAGCCGAGCGCCCCGAAGGCGTCGAGGACGTCATCCTTCTGGCGGTCGAGCAGGCCGCTCAGCACGATCGTGCCGTCGTCGGCCACCGCCCGGGTCAACGCCGGGGCCAGCTGGACCAACGTGCCCGACGACATGTTGGCGACGACCAGGTCGTAGGCGCCGCCCTCGAGCTCGTCCACCGGCGTGCCCGACCCGGACACGATGTCGGCGACCCCGTTGCGCTCGGCGTTCTCGGCGGTGGCCCGCACCGCTTCGGGATCGACGTCGACGGCGACGACGAACGACGCGCCCAAGCGGGCGGCGGAGACGGCCAGCACCCCGCTGCCGCATCCCACGTCGGCCACGGCGACATCGGGATCGACCAGCATCTCCAGCTCGGTCAGGCACATGCGGGTCGTGGGATGGGCGCCGCTGCCGAAGGCGCGACCCGGATCGATCCGGATGGCGAGGTCGTCGTCGCCGACCCAGCCCGGGCAGGGCTGCCAGGACGGCACGACCACGATGCGGCTGCCGGCCCGCCAGGCCCGGGCGTACTCACGCCACGAGTCGAGGCCGTCGTCGGGCTCGATCCGCTCCACCACCGCGACACCGTGGGATGCGACGGCGGCCACCACCACGTCGATCGTCTGGGACATGGTGCCGGCCCGCAGCTCGATGTCGCCGCCGGGGCACGCTCGCTCCTCGACCCCGGCAACGCCGGCGTCCCACAGGCGACCGGCGACCAGGTCCGCCTGGTCCGGCGGCACCCGGGTCACCACGGTGACCCACTCGTCGACGGCGGTGGTCACTCGCGCCCGTAGGCGGCCAGCGCCTCTCGGCAGCCCTCGCACACCGGGTAGCGCTCCGGGTCGCGGGTCGGGATGAACTTCTCGCCGCAGAGTGCGGTGATCTCCTCGCCGAGCACGTAGCCGCGCATCTGGTCGTCCTTGCGGATGATGTGGGCGACCTTGCCCTCCTCCAGATCAGGATCGGAGGGGCGGGTGTCAGGGCGCTCGACGACCTCGGTGCTGCTCACGGCCGACGAGGGTACCGCCGGGGGTGGCGGACCGGAAAGGGGAGCTCAACCGCCGGTGGTCGACCAGTGCCACGGTTCGCTCGGGAGGTTCCTGAAGCCGTAGGTCGGCGCATGGGCGGCCAGCCACTTGAACACGGCGCTCTTGCGGGACTCGATGAACTCGCCGCCCTCGCTGAGATCGACGGCGAGGCCCTGCTCGTGCATCGACGCTCCCGGTCGGGCCGTGGGCGGCGAACATTGGTCGGGCGGCATCTCGTAGAGCGCGTAGTCGGTCCAGCCGCCGCAGTTCTGGGCCCGCAGGGCCAGCTGGTTGCGACTGTCGCGCCAGCCGTAGCCGCGGAGCTCGAATCCGGCGGCGGCGGCCGCCGTCAGCAGCTGCTTCAGCTGGGGAGCGATGCTGCTGGCGACGGTGATGCCCCCGACCGTGGTCAGCGGCGGGCGGGGGACCGACGCCACCTTCGACGGGCTCGACCCACCGGAGCCCGACGAGCCGCCCGTGCCGTTCGACGGCACGGTGCGCACCGCTGCCGCCAACGCTGCCTGCTCGGCGGCGATGCGCTGGCCCAGAGCCGAGTCGACCTGCGAGAGGAAGAAGGCGTCCGCCAGCTTCTCGTCGAGCCGGGCCCGCACCTGCTGGGCGAACGCCTGCTGCTGGGACCTGGCGCTGGCCAACGTGGTGAGGGCCTCGTCGGCCCGAACGGCGGCCCGCTCGGCCTCCTCACGGGACTGCTGGGCCCGCTCGCGCTGGTTGTCGAGGTGCTCCCGCGCCCCCTGGAGGCGATGGAGGGAGTCGGCGTCGGTGCCCGAGCGCATGGCGAGCAGGGCCCGCTTGGTGGCGTCCTCGGAGGCGCTCGTCGCTTCCATCCGACGCAGCAGGTCCTCGTCGGGTGGGGTGATGTAGGCCTCGACGGCGTAGGCCACGACCTTCTGGCGCAGCGCCTCGATGCGCTTCTCGGTCTTGGCGATCTCCTTCTCGGCCTGCTCGGCCGCGGCCGTGCTGACCTCGACCTGCAGTCGGGCGTCGGCCAGGGTCGCCTGCTGCCCCCGGACGTTCTCGTCGAGGGCGGCGAGGGCGGCGGCGACCTCGCCCTGGTCCCCCTTCAGGGCATCGACCTGGGCGGCCACGGTCGCCTGCTCGGCCCGCACGGCCGCTCGCTGGTCACGGGCGCTCCCGCCGGCGGCGCCGACCGGGATCGACCCGGTCCCGAGCAGGAGCGCAGCGAGCACGCCCACCGCGAGTGCGGTGATCTGGACGCTGCGGCGACCGTCTCGGGGGGTACGGGTCATGGCTCCTCTGACGTCAGACGTCGGAGAAGGCCCCAGCTCCACCCGCGGGCTCGTGGGAGGTTATCGACGCCGGCTCGTGCTGACTACAGCGCCGGCGCCCAACACCCTTCTGATCAGGACTTCTCCGGGTGCCAGACGCCTTCGGCCATGTAGTCCTCGGCGGAGAACTCGTGCACCCAGACCCGGATCGAGGGCAACGGGGCGCCGATCGAGGTGTGCACGGCGTCGGTGACCGCCGCCAGCAGGGCCTTCTTCTGCTCAGGGGTGCGGCCTTCGAGCATGTTGATCTGGACGAGCGGCACGGATGACCTCCGGGTAGCGGATACCCCCAGGCGAACTGGTAGGCGTTGAACAGGGCAGGGCCGGTCGGATGCCTACCAGTTCGGGAACTGATGTTGGCCCGACCGGTCAGCGCCGGGCGAAGCGGTAGTGCGAGACGCAGAACTCGTGGCCGTCGTGCCAACCCCACAGCTCGGCGCTGACCAACAGGAACAGCCGCCAGCGCACGAGCCACCGGGTGGCCTCGTCGGCACCGTAGGTGTCGGCGAGGACGGCCTCGACCTCGGGGCGGCGGGCATCGAGGAGGGCGAGCCACGCCCGCAGGGTCCGCTCGTAGTGGGTGCCGTCCAGCCGCCAGTGGTCGGTGAGCACCAGGTCGTCCTGGAAGTGGGCCAACAGGTCGTCGCTCGGCATGAGGCCACCGGTGAAGAAGTACCGCCCGATCCAGTCGCTCGGGTCGTCGTCGCGGAACTCGAAGGCGAGGGTGCGATGGCTGAACACGTGGACGAACAGCGTGCCGTCGTCGACCAGCCAGTCGGCGATGCGGGCGAGCAGCTGCCGGTAGTTCTTCATGTGCTCGAACATCTCGATGCTGACGATGCGATCGAAGCGGCCGTCGGGAGCGAACTCGTTCACGTCGGCGGTGACGACCTCGAGGTTGGTGAGCCCGCGCTGGGCGGCCGCCACCTCGATGGAGCGGCGCTGTCCCTGGGAGTTCGAGACGCCGACCACCGACGAGCCCGGGAAGCGCTGCGCCAACCACAGGCACAGCGAGCCCCAGCCGCAGCCCAGCTCCAGCACCCGTTGGCCGTCGGCGAGGCCGGCCCGATCGACGTAGAGCTCGAGCATGGCGTCCTCGGCGTCGGCCAGCTCGTCGACGCCGGGCGGCCAGTAGGCGCTCGAGTACTTGCGGCGGGGTCCGAGGATCAGCTCGAAGAACTCGGCGGGGACCTCGTAGTGCTGCTCGTTGGCGGCGTCGGTCGCCACCGCGATCGGCGCGTCGCGCAGGCGCTGCACCAACTGCCGGAAGCGCTCGCTGCGCTCCTCCTCGCTCCCGCCGCCTTCGCGTGCCACCCGCCGGGCGATCCGGGCCCGGATGGCGGCGGACAGCACGGCATCGGGGACGACGTCGCGCTCGACGACCTTCAGGTACCAGGGGTCCATCCGGTCAGTGTGGCGCCGTCACCCTCCGGCGAAGGGATCGGCGAGCGGATGCAGCACGTCGAGCACGAGGGCGGCGGCCCCGGCGACCAGCAGGATGCTGACCACGACCAGTCCGATGCGTTCGAACCCCTTGCCGGTGAGCACCACCCGGCGACGACGTAGACGGCTGGCGATCGACTCCATGCCGGCAGCGGCGATGCGGCCGCCGTCGAGGGGCGGGAGCGGCACCAGGTTGAACAGGCCGAGGGCGAGGTTGATGACGGCGATCAGGATGACGGCGGCCGGCCAACCGGCGCTCGACGCGTCGTCGGCGAGGCGGCCGATGCCGACCGGCGACACCAGGCGCTCGGAGTCGGCGGGGACGTCGTCGCCCTTCACCGCCGCGCCACCCATCGAGACGATGATCGACGGCAGCCTGACGATCGGCTCGACCGACGCGGTGGTGGCGTCCCAGAAGCGATCGACGGCGATCGTGGTGCGTTCGACGGCACCGACGTCGCCCGTCGTGCCGGTGGTGGTGGGCAGGGTGCCCGCCAGGGCGACGCCGATCAGCAGGAGCAGGGCGAGCAGCAGGTTGACCGCAGGACCGGCGATGGCGATGACCGCCTTGCGCCACGGGGCGGCATCGTCCTCGTCGACGAGCTTGACGTACCCACCGAGGGGGATGGCCTTGACGCCGTACTCGACCTCGTTGCGGTGGGTGGACCACAGCCGCGGCCCGAAGCCGACGAAGTACTCCCTGGCGCCGACGCCGACGGCGCGGGCGGCGAAGAGATGGCCGGCCTCGTGGGCCGCCACCGACGAGAGGACTCCGATCACGACCAACGCGGCCGGGATCGCCCCGATGACGAACAGGGCCACGCTGGCGACGAGCAGCAGCCCGAGCGAGACCGCCGGCGGGAGGCGCCGCGGCGAGCGGGTCGGAGGGGCCGGAGCCGCGGCCGCGGACCGGTCCTCGGTGAATGCTCCCGCGCGTGCGTCGGCGAGCACGTGTCTCGATCGGGCGGCGCCATCGCGCAGGTCGATGACGACGTCGTCGCCGACCAGATCGATCACCGCCTCGTCGTGGACAGTGGTCGTGTCCCCACCCGTTGCGTCCGGTGTGGTTGCGCTCGTCACCGTGGATCTCCTCCCGCCTACCCCCGGCGCGGCCGCCGGTCCTCACGGAGCGTAGGGTGCCCAGCCATGGCTCGCTCACGGAATCGCGCCGTTGACCACACTCCGTCCCGAAGATCTCCCGCCACGCGCGTGCGTCGCCGCAGAGTGTGGTCAACCGGCGTGATCTGGGCCTTCATCGCCGTCTTCTTCGTTGGTCCCGGGGTGCTCGGGACCCCCCTGTTCCTACTCCCCGCGGTCGCCTTCGGTGTCGCCGCCGTCGCCAGCATGCGCCTCGCCCGGTCCCCGGACGGGCCCGACGCGGAGGTCCTCTCCCCCGGCGCGCTGAAGGCCGCGACCGCCGCCGCCCCCGTCGAGGTCCACGGACGGTGGTCGACGAGCGGCTCCGGTCTCGCCGGCGCCGGCAGCGCCGGCCTCCTGAGGTTTGCCGGCAAACGACTCTCGTTCGTGACCGAGGACGGCGAGACCACCTTCGAGGTCCCGGTCAACAAGGTCCGCATGGCGGCGGTCCCCGGCTTCTGGCGGCCGCAACTCGACCTCGACCTGGGCGGGATCACCCACTCGATCCGCTTCTACCCGTTGTGGGACCTGGCGGCGACGGTGGTCGGGCCGGTGGTGGCCGGCGAGTGGTACGCCCAACTGCGCGCCCTCGGCGCGAAATAGGAGCCTCCCACCGAGGTACGCCGGGGTCAGGAGAGCGGCTCGCCGGTGACGGTGTTGGTGGGTTCACCGGCGTCACGAGAGCCGCTGCGACGCAGAAACGTCAGCTGGCGGCTCTGCACGCGCCACCCGTCACCGGTTCGTCGGAACGTGTCGGTGTACCAGCCGAGGAGCATGTCGTGGGTCGACTGGTCGACGAACGACATCGGCTGCTCGCCACTGGCTTCGTCGCCGTCGACGGTGATGGCGGCGGGGCCGGTGATGAAGATGCCCTTGGGGGCGTTCTTCGTCGACAGGACGAAGTCGGCCAGGCCACGAGTGTGACCGAACGAGCTGAAGGTCGCGTCGGGAGCGAACACCTCGATCGCAGTGTCGACGTCGTCCTTCGTCATGTTCACCGCGTAGTGGGCGAGCAGCTGTTGGATCTCGATGATGTCGGATGCCGATGACGGGTCCATGGGTGCCTCACAACGGTCGCGGTCGTTCCGCGGATCCTGTCGCATCGGCGTCGGCCGCGCACCGAGGCGCGCCCCCACGGTGCCCCCGACCTCGCCGGCCGGGCGTGCCACGATGGCGCAATGACGCCCCCCGCCGCCGACCCGAGCCTCGTCGAAGAGGCTGTCGCCCTCGTCCGTTCCGCCGGCGAGCTCACGCTCGGCTGGTTCGACCGACCCGACCTCGTCGTCGCCCAGAAGAGCGACGGCACCCCGGTGACCGAAGCCGACCGGGCGGCCGAACGGTTCATCCGGGAACGGCTGGCCGCCGACCACGGCACCGACGGCATCATCGGTGAGGAGGAGGCCGACGTCGCCGGCACGAGCGGGCTCACCTGGGTCATCGACCCGATCGACGGCACCGCCGCCTTCACCCGGGGGGTGCCGCTCTACTCGAACCTGCTCGCCGTGCTCGACGAGCACGGACCGGTCATCGGGGTGATCAACCTGCCCGCGCTCGGCACCACCGTGTACGCCGGGCGCGGTCTCGGCTGCTTCCGCGACGGGCGTCCGGTGCACGCGAGCTACCGGTCCGACCCCACCGAGTCGGTGCTGTCGACGAGCAGCTACACGTGGTGGCCCGAGCCCGCGCTGCTCGGGGTCAAGCGGGCGGGCTACGAGCTGCGGACGTGGGGCGACGGCTACGGCTACGCCATGGTCGCCCTCGGCGCCATCGAGGCCATGGTCGACCCCGAGCTCTGCTTGTGGGACATCGCCCCCCTACCCGTCATCCTGGGCGAGGCGGGTGGCCGGGTGACCACCCTCGACGGCTCCGACCCGGTGCTGGCACCCGGCGTGCAGCCCTCGTGCGTGGCCACCAACGGCCTCGTCCACGACGATCTCCTGTCGGCGTTGGCCGCGACCGCGACGTGATCTCCCTGCTGCGCCGGCTCCTCGCCGCCGCAGCCGTCGTGGTCGTGGTGTCGGCCGCCCTCGCCGGCGTCGCCGCCGCCCACGCCACCATCCTCACCACCACCCCACCCGACGGCGGCTCGGTGCCCTCCGATCCCGGCGTGGTGACCGCCACCTTCTCCGAGCCGGTGTCGGTAGCGGTCGGCGGGCTGTCGGTTCGAGACCGCGACGGCACCGCCGTCGAGCAGGGCGCCACGACCGTCGACGACGCCGGCACCACCGCGTCGGTCGCCCTGCGACCCGACCTCCCCGACGGCACCTACGTCGCCACCTACCGGGTGCTGTCGGCGGACGGACACCCGGTCAGCGGCGCCTGGATCTTCGGCATCGGCGCCGAACCCGACCCGTCCGCGGGGTCGGGCGGTCCCGCGGGCGACGCCGGCTGGGAGCTGGTCGGCGCCGTCGCCCGCTTCGTCACCTACCTCACCGCCCTGCTCGCCGCCGGGGTGGCGTTCTTCCTCGCCTTCCTCCACGACCGCCGGCCCGACCGGGACCGCCTGGCGCGGATCGTGCGGATCGCCGCGCCGCTCGGGCTGGTGGGCATCGTCGGCACGGTGGTCGCCCAGGCGGCCCTGCTCACCGGAGAGGGCCTCACGGCCGTCACCGACTCCGACGTGCTGCGCAACGTGCTCTCCGACCGCCTCGGATGGTCGGCCGCGGTGCTCCTCCTCGGGTTGGCCGCCGTGCACCTGTCCACCGACGTGGGCGACCTCACCGCTTCCCAGGCCCTCACCGTGGTCGGGGGTCTGGCCGTCACCGGCTCGTTCGCCCTCTGGGGCCACGACACCGAGGCGCCCTACCGGTGGCTGGCCGTCGGGTCCGACGTCGTGCACGTGGCCGCCGCCGCGGTGTGGTTCGGCGGGCTGGTGGGCGTGTCGGTCGTCCTGACCCGACGGCCGCCCTACCCGATGACATCCACCGTCGCCGTCGTCGGGCGGTTCTCGACCGCCGCCGCTGCCACCGTGGCCGCCCTCGGCGCCGCCGGACTGGCCATGACCTGGGTCGAGCTCGGATCGGTGCGGGGCCTCTGGGAGACCGCCTACGGCCGCATGGTGCTGGCCAAGGTGCTGATCACCGCGGGAGTCATCGTCCTCGCCGCCCTCAACCGGTACCGGATCCTCCCCGCCCTCGCCGAAGACACCCACGACGAGCAGAGCCTCCGCTGGCGTCGACTGCGCCGAACCGTCGCCATCGAGGCCCTGGCCATCGTCGCCGTCCTTGCGGTCACCGCCGTGCTCGTGAACACCACGCCCTCACGCACCGCCCTGGCCACCGCCACCGGTCCCGTGTCGAGCACCCAGCAGGTGGAGACCGGCAGCGTCACCCTCGAGGTGGCCCCGGCCGAGGCCGGCCGCAACACGATGCACATCCAGTACCTCGACGCCGAGGGGTCCCCGCTCGACATCTCGCCGAGCCTCACGGTCGAGGTCAGCCTCCCCTCCGCCGCGCTGGGCCCCATCGAGCGCCAGGTGGTGAAGCTGGCGCCGGGGCACTTCGTGCTGGAAGGCAACGAGTTGAGCCTTCCGGGCACGTGGACGGTCACCCTCGGCGCCCGCACCAGCACCTTCGTCGAGCAGCGCACCACCTTCGAGGTCCCGGTCACCCGCTGAGCGCCCGACACGGGGCCGCCTGACCCGATTTCCACTCCGCGCTCCGACACCGCAAGCTGGTGGCGATGACGCCCTCCCCCCGTACCTCACGGGCCATCCACCGCATCCTCGCCGGGGTGGCCCTCGCCCTGGTGACCGTGGTGGCCCTCGCCGCACCGGCCGCCGCCCACGCCGAGGCCGAGGCCGCACCAGTGGCTGCCGGTCGAACCGCGATCACCCTCTCGTTCGGACACGGCTGCGACGGGGCGCCCACCACGACGTTCCGCACCGAGATCCCCGAGGGCGCCACCGACGTCCGACCCCAGGACCCGCCCGGCTGGTCCTCCACGGTCGACCCCGGTCAGGTCCGCTGGACGGGGGGCTCGATCCCCGAGGCGGGCTCGTTCACCGTCGAGATGGTGCTCGCCCAGCCGGTCGGCTCGACCGTCGTGATGCCCGCCATCCAGGGATGTCCCGACGGCAAGGAGGAGGCCTGGATCCAGCTGCCCGACAACAGCGGCACCGAGCCCCCCATGCCCGCCCCGTCATTCGTGGTTCCCGCCAACGACACGACCCCCACCTCGCCGTCGACCACCGCCACGACGCTCGCCGCCGACTCGGGCCCCACCACCACCGCCCGCATGAGCATCGAGCAGACCCCGATCACGGTGGAGGGCAGCGAGAGCAACACGAGCGGCCTGATCATCTTCGTGCTCGTCGTCGGCGCCATCGCCATCGGCGCCCTCGTGCTGTTCCTGCGCTACCGGGGCCGCGGGACCAACAGCCGCCCTCCGACGCCCTGAGCGACTCGAACCCGCTCGAGCAAAGGGACTAGAGACCGCTCGGGCTGAGGGCGCCCTCGAACACGGCGGCGCGCACCCCGCGCCGAGCCAGCTCGGTGAGGAACGGGAGTGGCTCGGCCAGTTCAGCCAGCCCACCGGCGCCGGTGCGGCGCAGGCCTCCCGACACGACGGTCTGCACGGCCACCGCCGCCACCGCCCCCGCCGCCACCGCCGGACGGTCCATCGCACCGAGGACGACCACGTCGTTGGTGTCGCCCCGCTGGCCTCGCAGTTCGACCCGCACCGCTCCGGGGCCACCTTCGGGATGGGTCGGCCAGAGCATGGGCAGCCGAGCGGTCAGGCGATCCCGACGGGTCGCCGACACCCGGGCGGTCACCCGACGGATGCCGGGGAAGGCGGGGACGAGCACCAGTGCGTCAGGGAGGGCCCCGCGGTAGCAGTCCTGGGCGCCGATCGGGTCGGGGAACCAGCACAGCTCGCGACCCGAACCACCAGGACGGTGCTCCCAGCCACCCTCGCGCCAGTCGATCGCACCGCGGCCCACAGCCCGATGGTGCTGGCGGGCGCACGCCGGTCCGCCGGTGCCGGACTTGGCGACGTGGAGCTCCTCGACCTGCTCGAAGCGACTGGCGGCGTGGGCGGCCAGCACGCACGAGAGCCCCGGCGCGAACCCGGCACCCACCACCAGGTGCACCCCGCGCTCACGGGCCTCGTGGTCGAGGGCGAGCAGGGCCCGGACGTCGTCGATGTCGTCACTGGTCGACACCACGTGCTGCCCGGCCCGCAGGAACACCGCCGCCTGCCCCGACTGCACCCGACCGGGACCGGCGAGCACCACGACGTCGGCGTCGAGAGGCTCGGTCAGATCACCGGTGTCGACCGTGGCGGCGTCGCCCAGGCTGCGGGCGACCAGCTCGGCCCGGTTCAGGCTCTCGTCGCGGAGCACGACCTCGTCGACATCGGTCGACACCAGCTGGCGAGCGAGTCGGGCCCCCACCGCGCCGACCCCGACGATGCCGACGCGGGTCACGAGATCAGCTCAGCTCCGGGCCGGACAGCTCTCGCCACCCACCCGACTGTGGTGGAGTGCCACCCGCGCCGCGGAGACGCAGCACGGCGGCAACAAACCCCGCCATGCCGATGGCCAGGAGCGCTCGGCGAATCATCTTCATCGTGGGGCTAGCTGGAATCGAACCAGCGACCTCACCCTTATCAGGGGTGCGCTCTAACCGACTGAGCTATAGCCCCGGAGCCGGCCCGTCACCATACCGGACGCTCCTGAGGCGGAGAAAACCGTGCTCAGGAGCCCGACGCCGGTTCGTCGTCGACGGGCCGGGCGGTCTCGAGCTCGACGACCGTGAACCGAACGCCTCCGACCAAACCGGCGATCAGGTTGAAGAGCACGCTCGACACCACCGCGAACGCGGCGCCGGTGACGAAGAGCACGAGCCCCACGATCAGCGAGCCCCGGAAGACGCCGCCGCCGTCGATCGTGAAGGTGTCCTCGGCCAGCGCCTCGGCCAGGAAGTCCTCGAAGTTGCCGATGGTGCCGGTGGAGACCGCCACCCGCCACAGCAGCACCCCGGCGACGACCACGATCAGCCAGGCGCTGAAGGCGAACAACAGCGACACCTTCAGCATCGACCACGGATCGACGCGGGTGACCACCCGCTGGACCTGGCGGGCCTTGATCCGCTTCGCGGTCTTCCCCGAGGAGGGCGGCGGGGGCGCGGCGGGCGGAGGCGGCGGGGCCGTGTCCGGCTCGCCCACGACGGGCGCGGCCACCGTGACCGCAGGGGTGGCCATCGTGGATCGGGTCGCGTCGGAGGCGCGAGGAGCCGGATCGATCGCCATCGAAGGCAGTGTACGCACCCCGCGCGACCGGCTCCGTTCACCGATCACCACTCCCGGCGGGCACGGGAGGTGGCCCGGGCGTCGCCCACGCGGACCGTGACCTCCACCTCGGGGCCCTTCACGACGAACGACTCCAGGTCGCCGTCGTTCTCCCCCGCCACCTGGAGCGCGGCGGCGCGACCCCGTGCCGCGCCGGCCAGCGCCGCCGCATCGGCCGCGGTCTGGGCCTGCGCCCGCCGGGCCACCAGGTTCCCGAGCAGCACCAGCCCGACCGCCAGCACCGCCACCAGGGCCAGCACACCGGCCATCAGGGGCACCACCTGGCCTGCGTCTCGTCGTCCGCGACGCGCCTCGGATCGTTGCGCCATCGTCCATCCCTCCTCGTCGCCGGGGCCGAGCCCCGCGTCACCGGCGAGTGCCGAGCACCCGCGAGATGGCCGCCGCAGCGGCGAGGAGGGAGGAGTCGGTCAGGTCTCCTCGTCGGCGCCGAGGACCGGCGCCACCGACGCGACCGTCTGGTCACTCTCGAGGTTCATGACCCGCACGCCGGTGGCGTCACGGCCCTGCGAGGAGATCTCCCGCACAGCCATGCGGATCACGGTGCCACCACTGTTGATCACGAAGATCTCGTCGTCCAGGCCCACCATGAACGCGGCCACCACGAAGCCCTTGCGCGCCGTGAGCTTGATGCCTCGCACGCCCTGACCGCCTCGACCCTGCCGGTTGAACTTGTCGAGCTGGGTGCGCTTGCCGTAGCCGGCGTCGGTGACGATGAGGATGGCGACGTCGTCGCGGGCGACGTCGCACGAGACGACCTCGTCCTCGGGCTTCATCTTCATACCGCGCACGCCGGCCGCGGCCCGGCCCATGGCCCGCACCTCGTCCTCGGCGAAGCGGATGGTCATGCCCGTGCGGGAGACCATGAAGATGTCGTCGCCACCGTTGGTGGGGATCACCTTGACCAGCTCGTCGCCGTCGCGCAGGTTGATGGCGATCAGGCCGGCCCGCAGCGACGAGTCGTACTCGGTGAACTTGGTCTTCTTGACCTGGCCCTTCTTGGTGGCGAAGAACAGGTACCGATTGGTCTCGTAGTCGCGCGTGTCGATGATGGCCTCGACCCGCTCGCCCGGCTGCAGCGGCAGGAGGTTCACGATCGCCGTGCCGCGCGCGGTGCGCTCCTTCATGGGGATCTCGTGCGCCTTCAGGCGGTACACCCGCCCGAGGTTGGAGAAGAAGAGCAGGTAGGCGTGGGCCGTGGTGTGGATGATGTGGTTCACCCAGTCCTCGTCCCTGAGCTTGGTGCCGGCCACCCCGCGCCCGCCGCGGCCCTGCACCCGGAAGGCGTCGGAGGCGACGGTCTTGATGTAGCCCTTGGCGCTCATGGTGACGACGAGGTCCTCGTCGTCGATGAGGTCCTCGATGTCGATGTCGCCGACGTCGTAGGTGATCTGGCTGCGGCGAGGCTGGGCGTACTTCTCTCGGATCTCGCCCATCTCCGTGCTGATGACGGCGCGCAGCTTGGCGTCGTCGGCCAGGATCGCCTCGAGCTCGGCGATGGTCTCGCGCAGCTTGGCCATCTCCTCCTCGAGGGTGGCCCGGCCCAGACGGGTGAGGCGGGACAGCTGCATGTCGAGGATGTGCTCGGCCTGCTCGTGGGAGAACTCGAAGGGTGCCGCCATGAGCGCGTCGCGCGCCGCCGGCTTGTCCTCGCTGGCTCGAATGGCGGCGATGATCTCGTCGATCAGGTCAAGGGCCTTCAGGAGCCCCTCGACGATGTGGGCCCGGGCGAGGGCCTCGTCGAGGCGGTACTGCGAGCGGCGGGTGATGACCTCGACCTGGTGGTCGATGTAGGCCACCAGGGCGTCACGCAGGTTCAGCGTGCGGGGGATGCCGTCGACCAGGGCGACGGTGTTCACCGCGAAGTTCGTCTGCAACGGCGTGCGCTTGTAGAGGTTGTTGAGGATCACCAGCGCCGGCGCGTCTCGCTTGAGCTTCACGACGACGCGGGTCTTGCCCTTGGCCGACTCGTCGTTGACGTCGG
>DATDIY010000196.1:0-14086 GCA_036520815.1 Acidimicrobiales bacterium | reverse complement strand
GAGGAGACCGCGGTGCGACCGAAGGGGTGGCGGGCCCGGACCTTCGTGGCCGCCAACCTGGTGCTCATGGCCGCACTGCTGGGCACCCCGCTCGCCGTGCTGGTCGCCAAGTCGTTCTCGACCCCCGAGGGATGGGGCCTGGCCAACTACCAGGCCCTCGACACGGCCCGGCGCGGCTCGTCGGCGTTCGTCCCACCGCTCGAGGCGGTCGTGAACTCGGTGCTGTTCGCCCTCACCGCCACCGTGATCGCCGTCGTCCTGGGCGGCTGCGCCTCGTGGGCGATCGCCGGCGCTCGGGGGCGACGGTCGCAGCGATGGGCCCGGTGGACCGACACCGCGCTGATGATCCCCCTCGGGACCTCGGCGGTGACGGTCGGCTTCGGGTTCCTGATCGCCTTCGACGAACCGCCGGTGAACCTCCGCTCGTCGGCGTGGCTCGTGCCCCTCGCCCACGCTGTGGTCGCCATGCCCTTCGTGGTGCGCCTTCTCGTTCCCGCGCTGCGGTCGATCGACCCGACGCTGCGGGAGGCGGCGGGGGTCCTGGGCGCGTCGCCTGGTCGGGTCTGGCGCGAGGTCGACCTGCCCGTGGTGAGTCGGGCGCTCGCCGCCGCCGCCGGCTTCGCCTTCGCGGTGTCGCTGGGGGAGTTCGGCGCCACCGTCTTCCTCGCTCGTCCCGACCGGCCGACATTGCCGATCGCCATCTACCGGGCGCTGGGACGGCCCGGTGCCCTCGAGTTCGGGCAGGCCATGGCCCTCTCGGTCATCCTCATGGTGCTCACCGTCGCCGTGCTCCTCGTCGTCGACCGGCTCCGGGCCCCCGGCGCGGCGGAGTTCTGACATGGCCGACGCCGGTGCCGAGCTACGGGTCGAGGGCCTGACCCTCCGATTCGCGGGCAGCGCCAGAGCTGCGCTCGACCGGGTCGAGCTCGACGTCGACCCGGGGGAGATCGTCGCCGTGTTGGGGCCGTCGGGCTGTGGCAAGACGACCTTGCTCCGGGTCGTCGCCGGTCTCACGGCAGCCGACGCCGGGCGGGTGACGCTCGATGGTCGGGATCTCACCGCAGTTCCGGTGCACCGTCGCGGTGTCGGGCTGATGTTCCAGGACTACGCCCTCTTCCCGCACCGCGACGTCGGCGGCAACGTCGAGTTCGGTCTCCGGATGGCAGGCAAGGACGACGTCGAGCGCCGGGCGCGGGTCTCCGAGGTGCTCGGCCTCGTCGGCCTCGCCGGCTGGGAACGCCGTGCGGTCGGTCCCCTCTCCGGTGGCGAGCGCCAGCGGGTCGCGCTCGCACGGGCGTTGGCCCCCGAGCCGAGCCTCCTGCTGCTCGACGAGCCCATCGGTGCGCTCGACCGCACCCTTCGCGATCGGCTCGTGCCTGAGCTCGGCGAGCTGTTCCGCACCGTCGGAGTGTCGGTCGTCTACGTCACCCATGATCAGGGTGAGGCGTTGGCCCTCGCCGATCGGATCGTCGTCATGGATCAAGGGACCGTCGTCCAGGAGGGTCGCCCGGCCGAGCTGTGGTCCCGACCGGCGACGGCGTTCGTCGCCCGGTTCCTCGGCTTCGCCAACGTGATGGAGACCGCCGACGGTCCCGTCCTGATCCGCCCCGAGGCGGTGCACCTCACCCGTCCGACGGGAGCGGGGGAGGGGGTCGTCACCTCGGTCACCTTCCGCGGCGACCACTCGGTGGTCCGGCTCCTACGCCATGACGGCGAGGTGCTCGATGCGCACGTGGCCACGTCATCGGGCGAGAAGTGGAGCGAGGGGGATCACGTCGACCTCACCGTCGACCCTTCGGGCGTGCAGTTCCTCTGAGTCGTCAGAGACCTGCCGGCGCGGGCCGCCGACCGTTCAGGTCCGGCTGGTGGTGGTGACACCCCGCCCGGGGCGCCACAGGTGCACGGAGAGGAGCTCGGCCTCCTGGTCGACCTCGGTGAGCACGACCTCCGACAGGTCGAGGCGGAACTGGTGGAAGGGCTCCGGTGGCGAAACCTCGTCGCGGATCCGCTCCTTGGCCGGGTCACCGTCGGGCACCTCGATCGCGGTGGCGGAGAACTTGGCATCGCCGCCCTCCATCGTCTCCTCGCCGGGGTTGGTGTGGACCGCCAAGCGGGGGTCGCGGCGCAGGTCCAGCGCCTTTCGTGCCTCCCACATCGACCCCAGGTAGAGCTCGTCGCCGGAGATCTCCACCTCGGTGCCACTCACCCGAGGTGCGCCGTCGCGACGGACCGTCGCCATGACGTGGTGCTTGTGGGCCCGGAGTCGCGCCTCGACCTTGCCGGCCAGCTCCGGGCTCTCGTCCTTGAACGTCTTCCAACTCGCCATGGCACGATCCTCGCAGCCAATCCCTGACATCTCGTGTCATGGATAGGTCGCGCCGGAGAGCCTGCGAACGCGAATGGCGGCGGTCGGGCAGGAGATGGCCCGCCGGAGTGTCGGGTGACGAATCGTCGGAGCGGCTAGAAGCCCGGCTTCCAGACCATCAGGACGAGGATGACCAGCAGAGAGAGGTGGAGCACGCCGCTGATCGGGCCGATCTGCTTGCCGATGGCAGCGAGCTGGGCAGCTTGCGGTGGCGGGCCCTGGGTGGGTCCGGCGTCGACCATCTCGCGCTGGAGCGCGAGTAGCTGCTTCACCCTCGGCTGCAGCAGGAGGAAGGAGACGGCGAGGGCTGCGAGATAGATGATCAATGAGAGCCAGATCCAGGTCTGGCTGAACTTGTAGACCTTGTCGCTCAGCCCCACGAGGCCGAGGCCGAAGAGGGGCACGAGCAGGATGGCCTTCTCCGCCACCTTGAGGCTGACGAAGGTGTTGACCTCCATCACCGCGAGGCCTTCGGCCGGCGGCCGCTTCCTGGCCCGGGCGGCGTAGACGCCGTTGAGCATCACGCCACCGAAGCCGACGATGGCCGTGAGGATGTGCAACAGCAAGAACACCCTGTAGCCGAACGAGGTGATGCCCACAGATGCCTCCCTTCTCCGCGTCGGATCGACGCTCCCGGGCGGCAACCTAGTGGTTGATCGCGCTGCGGAGGGGACCCTGGCGCGCCAGGCCTCGACCTGAGACGCTTGCCGTGCAGATGGTGGCGAACTGGTGAGGGGGCCCGACATGGTCGACGTCGTGGAGCTGCAACGCCGGGGCGCTCGGCGCTTCACCGAGTTGGTGAGTCAGGTGGACGGGCGATGGGACGCGCCGACGCCGGCGACGGAGTGGTGCGTCCGGGACCTCGTCAACCACGTCACCGTCGAGCAGCTGTGGGCGCCGCCGTTGATGAGCGGTGCCACCATCGCCGAGGTCGGCGACCGCTTCGACGGTGACGTGCTCGGCGACGACCCGGTCACCGTGTGGGATGCCGCCATCGCCCAGGCCACCGAGGTGTTCTCGGCTCCGGGAGCGCTCGAGTGCACCGTGCACCTCAGTTTCGGCGACACCCCGGGGGAGGAGTACGTGTGGCAGATGGTGAGCGACCTGCACCTGCACGGGTGGGACCTGGCCACTGCCCTCGGGGAGGACGACGGCATCGACCCCGACGCGGTCAAGGCGCTGCTGGAGGTCCTGGCGGCCCAGGAGGCGATGCTGCGCGGGTCGGGGATGTTCGGCTCACACCTTCCGGTGCCCGACGACGCCGACGACCAGGTGCGGCTGCTCGCGCTCGTCGGGAGGACGCCCGGCGGAGGTCTCTAGGACTCTGACATCCGGACCAGGTGCGCCGACGCGGCAGACTCGGCCCGTGGATGTCGTCGCCGATCTGGATGCGGAGTGCCCGCCGGACCGGCTGCGGGAGTGGATCCGAGACCTCGATCGCTACCCGAGCTGGTTGTCGATCGTGCCCCGGGCCGAGTTGGAGCCGAGCGCGGACGGGGCGGACGTGGGGGAGGAGGCCTGGTCGGTCGAGCTCCGGGCCAAGGTCGGTCCCCTGGCGCGGTCGAAGCGGCTCCGGATGGTACGTACCGTCGACGAGCTCGATCACGTCCGGTTCGAACGGGCCGAGCTCGACGGCAAGCAGCACTCTCCCTGGGTCCTCGATGCCCGCATCGCGCCCACCGAGAAGGGCAGCCGAGTGACGATGACACTCCACTACGGCGGACGTCTGGGTGGCGGCGTGGTCGAGCGGCTGCTCGGCGACGAGATCGAGGCGTCGAGGCCGCGCCTGCGTGCCCTCGTCGAAGGCGCCGATTGAGCGCATCACGGCTGTCGTCGTCGCCGTTGGAGCGTCTCGTAGCCTGGGCCCATGACGGCACTCGAGGACGCCACCAACCCTGACCTGACCGCGGCCGACGTCGCCTGGGATCTCGAACCGCTCGTGTTCGGCGAAGGCCCCGACGGCGTGTCCGCCCAGATGGCACGTGCCGAGGCGGTCGCCGAGCGCATCGAAGGGGTCCGGGGGCAGATCGCCTCGATGTCGGTTGCCGAGCTGGCGGGGGTGATGGGTGACCTCGCCGAGCTCGAGGACGCCGTTGGCCGAGCCGGCTCCTACGTGAGCCTCCGCTTCGCCGTCGACACGTCCGAACCCGAGCGCGGCGCAGCCATGCAGCGCTTCCAGGAGGAGGCCACCGCCATCGGGACGCGCATCCTCTTCCTCGAGCTCGAATGGGCCGAGGTCAGCGACGAGCGGGCGGCGGAGCTCCTGGCCTCCGACGAGCTCGACTTCTGCCGGTACTACCTCCAGTCGGCCCGTCGGTATCGGCCCCACCTGCTCACCGAGCCGGAGGAGAAGATCCTCACCGAGAAGCAGGTCACCGGGGCAGCGGCGTGGAGTCGCTTGTTCGACGAGCTCACCTCGGTGATCACCGTCGAGTTGCCTGAGGGATCGGTGAGCCTCGAGCAGGGCCTCTCGAAGCTCGGCTCGCCCGATCGGGAGGAGCGGCGGATCGCGGCCGAGGCCGTCACCGAGGGCCTCGAACCCGGGTTGCGGACCCGGGCGTACGTGTTCAACACGCTCATGGCCGACAAGGCGACCGAGGACCGTCTGCGGCACTACGACTCGTGGGTCGCCAGCCGGAACCTGTCGAACCAGGCGAGCGACGAGTCGGTGCAGGCCCTCGTCGACGCCGTCGTCGCCCGCTACGACATCCCTCAGCGTTGGTATCGCCTGAAGGCCCAGATGCTGGGCGTCGACCGCATCGCCGACTACGACCGCAACTCCTCGATCGCCGAGGCGGAAGAGGAGTTCTCCTGGTCACAGGCCACCGAGGTCGTGCTCGACGCCTACGGCTCGTTCTCCGACGAGCTGGCCGGAGTCGTGCGCACCTTCATCGACGACAGCTGGATCGACGCTCCGATGCGGCCCGGCAAGCGCCCCGGGGCGTTCTGCTCGTACACGGTGCCGAGCGCCCACCCGTTCCTGTTGCTCAACTGGACCAGCCGGCGCCGCGATGTGCTCACCCTCGCCCACGAGCTGGGTCATGGGCTTCACGCCTACCTCGCTCGGGAGCAGGGAATCTTCCACCAGACCACGCCACTCACCCTGGCCGAGACGGCCTCGGTGTTCGGCGAGACCGTCACCTTTGGACGGCTCCTCTCGGACACGACCGACCCGGCCGCACGGCTGGCGCTGCTCGCCGAGAGCCTCGAGGGTCAGATCGCCACCGTGTTCCGCCAGGTGGCCATGAACCGCTTCGAGGACGCTGCCCACACCCACCGTCGAGAGGTGGGGGAGCTGTCGGTGGACGACTTCGCCGATGCCTGGGAGCGCACCCAGCGCGACATGCTCGGCGACGCGGTCGAGATCACCCCCGGCTACCGCACCTGGTGGAGCTACATCCCGCACTTCATCGGTTCGCCGGGCTACGTCTACGCCTACGCCTACGGACAGCTGCTCGCCCTCGCCGTGTACGCCCGGTACGAGGCCGAGGGTGCCGACTTCGTTCCCGCCTATCTCGACCTGCTGCGTGCCGGGGGGTCGCGAACCCCGGAGGAGCTCGGGCGGATCGTCGGCGTCGACCTGGCCGACCCCGGCTTCTGGGACGGCGGCCTGACCATCATCGACACCCAGCTCTCTGCGGCCGAGGCCGCCGCCAAGGCCGCCGGCCGCCTCTAGCCCTGCGGCGACTCGCGCACCTCGGACCGCGTGGAGAGGGGGGTCGCTTTTCGCGCCCTGATCTCCGCGGAGACCGACTCTTGGATCAGGCGGGGCGGCGGCCGAGGAACCAGGCAAACCCGCCGCTCTCACCGGTTGCAAGCGGCTCGAGCGTCGCGAACGCCTCGGTGAGCTCGCCCCGAGGAGCCTTGTAGCGGCCGGGACCGACGTCGGCCTCGCTCTGCACGGCCATGGCGAGCAGGCCGCCCGGTCCCAGGCGCCGGAGGATCGCCGGGTACAGCGCGGGGTCGCGGAACATGTGGCACAGCACCACGTCGACCGGCGGCCCATCGGGCAGCCCCTGGTCGAGGTCCTGCACGAGGAAGTGGCACCGCTCCGCGACTCCGACCCGCTCAGCCAGGACGGTGGCCCGCTCGATGGCGACGGTGGAGACGTCCAGGCCGGTCACCGTCAGACCTCGCTCGGCCAGCCACACCGAGCCGGTGCCGTTCCCGCACGCCACCTCCAGAGCGGTGCCGGCGGTGGGGAAGAGGTCGACCTGATCGGCGAACAGGCGAGGCGGTCCCACCTGGCCGGGGTCGGGGGCGCGGACGGCGGCGTGCTGGTCGTCCCAGCGGGTCCGGTCGCTCTCGGTCACCCCGGCGATGGTACGGCTCTCCCTCGCGACGGCTCAGGCCGGTTCGACGAGAGACGCTACGAGGCGGGCGCCACCGTCGTATCGCCGGGGGTGTGGTCGCGCATGTCGGCGTACAGCGCCAGCAGGACGGCGCAGATCGATCCGACCACGCACACGACGCTCACGTCGCTGGCCTCGACGATCCAGCCGGCGATCAGGCTGCCGACCGGGAGCGCTCCACCGACGGCCATCATCGCCACGGCGACGACCCGGCCCCGGACGGCGTCGTCGACTCGCCGCTGCAGCACGGTCATCGTCGAGGTGATCACCGCGAAGTAGTTGATGCCGAGGAGGAACGCGGCGGGGAAGGCGAGCACGGGGGAGTGGACGGCGCCGTACAGGAGCAGTGTGATCGCGAACCCGATCAGGCTCAGGCGCACGAGCTGCTCGAGCGGGCGGTTCTTGAAGAGGAAGCCGATGCCGAGGGCGCCCACGAGGGATCCACCGGCGAGGGTCGCGTAGAGCAGCCCGTAGACCGGGCTGTCGGTGGAGATCCCGAAGTTCTCCGACGCCTGCACCGGGAACTGGGTGACGAAGCCCATGCAGGCGAGGCTGAACAGACCCATGACCGTGATCGACCGCCACAGCACCGGATCGCGCTTGGCGGTGGTGAAGCCTGTCAGCAGGCGCCGGACGGCGCTCGGATCCTCGGCGCTGCGGTGGGGCAGCGGTGCGTCCACCTTGCGCATGGCGAAGATCATCACGAAGAAGGTCAGGCCGTTGAGCGCGAACACCCAGCTGGCGCCGACCGTCGAGTAGAGCACGCCCCCGATGGCCGGTCCGATGACGCGGGAGAGGTTGAAGTTGGCGCTGCTCAGCGAGATCGCACCCTGGATGGCATCGCGGGGCACGAGGGTCGGAAGCAGGGCCGAGTAGGCGGGTGCCTGCACGGCGTTGCCGATCCCGACCGCGAACACGAGGAGGAGCAGGGGTGCCCGGGCCGGGTCGGTCTGGGTGACCATGGCGGCGAGGCCGAAGCTGAACACCATCTGCCAGACCGTCGCCCAGATGACCACCCGGCGGCGGTCGACGGAATCGGCGAGCGTGCCGCCCGGCAATGAAAAGAGGAGCTGGGGGACCAGGTTGGCGAAGGCCACGAGGCTGACGAAGATGGCGCTGCCCGTGAGGTCGTAGGCGAAGGCGGCGAGCACCACCGTCTGCATCCACGTGCCGATGTTCGACACGACCGCCCCGGTGAACGCGTACCGGAAGTCGCGGCCGGCGAGCACCGCCCGGAACGAGCCAGGGGCGATGGGTCGGTCGCCCTGCTCCACGGCGTCTTCGAACTCGGACGCGAGATCGGCGGAAGCCTCGCCGGTCGAGGCCTCGGAGTCGTTCGGCTGACCATCTCCAAGGTGGTCTCGGGCGTGTTCCGCCATGGCGGTTCGACAGTACGGCACTGGTGGACCGGCGCGAAACGGACCGACGGAGGGCTCGGCGACGGCCGCTCGGTTGGCGGACAACCAGTCTCGCTGCGCTATGTTTGCTCCTCGCACAGCGGGCACTTCCGGTGTTCGCAGCGGCCACGTCGGAGTGGCGGAATTGGCAGACGCGCTAGCTTGAGGGGCTAGTGCCCGCAAGGGCGTGGGGGTTCAAGTCCCCCCTCCGACACCACGAAAGCCCAGGCCAGCGGCCTGGGCTTCGTTCGTTCTCCGTACTTTCACCGAGTTCCCCGTTCGGCCTGACCAGGGGCAACGGCGCCTCAGGCCGTCGTGACGGCGGGTGGGGCATCGTGGTCGGGCGATCGAGCGTCGTCGAACAGCGCAGACACCACCTTCTGGTCGAGGGTGGCGGCGCCGACCAGCGTGGCGAACGCGACGTCGGCTGCGTCGCGTCCGGCGGCGATGCGGACGAGTCCGTCCACCGGGGCCATGCGGGTGGCATCGAAGAGGAACCAGGTGTGGTCCAGGTAGGCCTCGAAAAAGCCATGGAAGTCGGGTGGTTCGAGCCCTACGGCGTAGCCGGACACATAGCGTGCCGGGATGCCGAGCGCCCGGCAGAAGGTGATGCCGAGGTGGGCGTAGTCGCGGCAGACGCCTGCGCCTCCGACGAGCACGTCGATCGCGGTCGTGGACGAATCAGTGCTCCCTCCCACGTACTCCATGTGGTCGTAGATCCAGTTGCAGATGCCGGCCACGCGCTCGAAGCCGGGCTCGATGCCCCCGAAGGTCCGGTAGGCGAAGCGTCCGAGCTTGTCGGACTCGCAGTAACGACTCGGGTTGAGGAAGGGGAGCGCCTCGATGGGCACATCGCCGAACTGCACCTCGGCGGCGGGCGGATCCTCGGTGGTGTGCGCAGCGAGCTGGACGGTCGCGTCATAGGTGAGCGAGAACGGGCCCGGTTCGAGCGAGAGTCGAATGAGCTCGTGGAGGCCCGGCCCGAGAGCCAGCCGAGGAACCACGACCTCCGGCTCGGTCCTCAGGGTCTCGTCGAGGACCGTCTGGTGGCGGCTGTGCGCGGCGAGAACTGCGAACGTGAGGCTGCTGGGCTGGGTGATCGTGTAGTGGAGCTGGCTGTGGATGCGGATCTTCGTCATGGGTGGGGCGTTGCTTTCGTCGTCGTCGGGGGGCTCCAACGGAGCGGAAAGTGGGCGAGCGCGGAGTGGAGGCGCTCGTCCCAATAGGCGTCTGCGGTCTCGAGGTCGGTGGCGTGGTAGCGACGAACCGACGGTGTCTCCGTGTCGCCGATGAACACGTCGATGGGGAAATCGACGTCGATGGCGCAGGCGCGGGTGGCGTCGAAGGCGAGGTACGCGACGGTGGCAGCGAGGTCGATGTCGGTGTCGTAGCGCAGGAGACGGTCGAGGATCGGCTTTCCGTAGGCGGATCGCCCTATGACGAAGCAGGGAGCGTCTTCGGTGGCGACGACCCAGTTGCCTTCGGGATAGACGTGGAACAGCTCCGGTTGCCGATCCTCCGGGAGCTGGCCACCGATCACCACGTGGGTGTTGAACGTGAGCCCGCTGGCGCGAAGGGCCGGGCCGTCCTCGTCGTGAGCTCGCCGTAGGTGCTCGCCGAACGCGGTCGCCAGCTCGTGGAGGCGGCCGAAGGGTTGTGGGCGCTCCGCCAGGTCGTCCTCCACACGCAACACGACCTTGTCTCGCACTGATCGCAGACCCGATGTCATCACGAAGACGGGTCGGTCGAGATGCTCGACGAGCGCGAGCTTCGCCTTCAGGGAGCGCTCCCCGCCACGCACGACCTGGGTGTCGGCCAGAGCCACGAGACCTCCGCGGGTGCGAATGCCGATCGCGAAGGTCATCAGTCGAGGCTAGGGCCCCCCGACCGCTACGAGTCCTCGATGGACCCGGGCAGGGGCGCGTAGTACGCCTTGTGTGCGATGAGGCCGTCCTCGTCGAGCTCGCAGAAGTCGAGCGCGTTCGCCTGGCCGTGTTTTCCCTGGGGCGCGTTGTGGACGATCACCTCGAAGACAAGGAGGTTGTCCGTCTGCGCCTCGCGCCCGAGGGACACCTTCAGAGTGCCGTCCGAGATGCCAGCGACGTAGAAGTCATAGATCGCGGGCCGGCCCTCGTACTTGATGCCGTCGGCGCCGAGGTAGATGGCGTCCTCCGAGTACAGCTCCGAACATGCTTTCGCGTCGTGCCGATTCAGCGCGTCGATGTAGCGCTGGGGCAGATCGCTCTTCGTCGTTGCCATGGATCGCTTTCCTTCCTGATCGATGATCCTGAAGTGTCAAGGTCGCGCGATCCTTGGTGATGCAGTTGGTCGGCAGCGAAGATCTCCGGGTGCACTGTTGATGGGGGCCGCCTGACCGGTGCCCAGTCGTCAGCCAGACGGTTCGGTCAGGTGTTGCGGCGCCCAGCCTTCTTCTCGGGCGAGCGGCTCAGGCCGCGTCGCGCGAGCGAGCGCTTCGTGATGCGTTGCCGCGTCTTCCGTCGTGAACGTGAGTGTGATCGGGCAGTCATTCCCGCCATTGTCCCACCGTTCTCCGACATCTGGTCGCCTGGCGAGGCAATCGGCGTGCGGGGCCTACCCTGGGGTCATGGCCGACTTCGACATCAACTTCGCCGACAGCCGGTCAGATATGTCCCTTGACGGGATGATCATCACGGTCGAGGTGACGAGGGACGACACCTACCTGGGTCGGACGGCGGGGCTCGTGCCTGGCATCGACTATCGCCGGAAGTACAAGGAGGGTCGGAAGCTGACCCTGTTCTTCGACGGGGCCGCCCGACACCTGGCCGAGCTCGTCGCCGACGACATCCGCTCCGGCACCTTCCGTGAGACCTGGCAGCTGGAGGTACCGATGGTGCCGCTGAGCGCTCAGCATGCCAACGAGTTGGCGCAGTTCGACAGCATGCACGCAGCCCTCTCCGAGGGCGATCTCCTGCTTCGAGTCGTGACCTGACCTCGAGCCGATCTCTTGCGCCCGCCGAGATCCATCCTCTAGCTACCCCGTCATCTCGCCTGGTACTGGCCAGTGTGCCGAGCAGTCGTGGGGATGAAGTGGCGCTTCGCTCCTCCGACACCACATGACCAGGGGAGACCCGGTTCGCCCCATTGGGCGTTCAGGCAGTGCTTGACCCTGCCTCAGTCACCTTCCTACTTTGATCCCGGGTCCTTGAAGCCGTGCGTCTGCAGTCGCAGCGACGGTCGGACCGGGCCCGAGGGGGAATGCGCGCAGTGGGGGTAGATCGGAGGCTCGTACCGTTCGACCGGCTCCGGGCCACCGCGCGATCCGCCTGACGTGCGCGACACCGCCTGCCCCGCAGGCGGGATGCGACCCGAGACTCGAGCGAACGGAGCACATCATGGAACGAGCCATCGTCGTCTCGGCCGACGGTCATGCGTCGATGCCGACCGAACTCTGGGCGGAGTACTTGGAGAGCGCGTACCACGAGTACCTCCCGCTGCTGCGGGAGCAGAACGAGCTGTCCACCAAGACGATGTGGATCCTGAACGACCTGATGGTCGGTGAGCAGAACTGGCCGGTGTTCGACCAGGACGGGGCCTGGGCCTCTGGTCAGTGGAAGGGCCTCTGGGACCGCGACGTCCGCATCGCCGAGCTGGACCGTGAGGGCGTCGCCGCCGAGCTCGTGTACTTCGGCGACGTCCGCACCAACGACCTCTTCCACAACGTGATGAACGCGGCGTACCCGCCGGATGTCACCGACGCCGGGGCACGTGCGTACGACCGCTGGGTCCATGACGCGTTCGGTTCGCAAAACGACCGATTGCTCCTGAGCGGGGCGATCGGCTCCTCGACCGATGTTGCCGGCCTCATCGCTGAGCTTCGCTGGCTCGCCGACCGCGGCTTCGTCGGCACCTACGCGCCCGGCTTCAACTGGACGCCCGGTCTGCCGCCGCTCTACGACGAGTACTGGGATCCCATCTGGGCGGCCTACGCCGAGCTCGGCCTGGTGCCGATCGTGCACGGCGGCTACGGCATGGAGCCGGGCAGCGTCCACGCGGAGATCGAGCAGGCCACCAGCCGGGTCGCTGCCAAGGGCGGCTCGGAGATGGACCTCGTCATCGAGCTGACCAGTGGACGGTTCAACGACACCGGCTTCTTCGCCGACCTCACGTGCCGAAAGGCCCTGTGCCAGGTGATCCTGGGCGGGGTCTTCGATCGGCATCCCGACCTCAGGTGGATGATGACCGAGGTGCGTGCCGACTGGGTGCCCGCGACCCTCCGGTACCTCGACGAGGTCTTCGAGGCGAACCGCGACGACCTGCCCGTCGAGCGTCGTCCGAGCGAGTACTGGCAGAGCAACTGCCTCGCCGGCACGTCGTTCATGCACCGTTCGGAGGTGGAGCACCGCGACGAGATCGGTGTCGACACCCTCGACTTCGGCCGCGACTACCCCCACACCGAGAGCACGTGGCCGAACACGATCGACTACTACAAGATCCTGTTCGCGGGTGTGCCGAAGGACGACGTGCGCAAGATCCTTGGCGAGAACGCCATCCGATTCTTCGATCTCGACCGTTCCCACCTGGCCGCGATCGCCGAGCGCATCGGCCCCGACCTCGACGAGATCACCGATCCCGACGCCACCGTCGAGCCAGCACTCGTCGAGCACCTGGCCCAGCGCTGCGGCGTGCTCAAGCCGTGGGAGGGCGACCAGCGGGTCAAGGCGCTCGACGAGGCCCTCGCCGACGACCTCGAGCGCGTCCGCGCCTGAAAAACGGGCCCAGACCCCCTGGCTGGGCCCGGAGCAGATCTGGGTGGACGGCCCCCGTCTCCTAGAGAGTAGGAGTCTGGTTCTTGTTCGGCTGACCGCAGGGGCCTCGAGTTGTCAGTCACGTGAGCCGGCAGGGACGGCGTTCACCGCCGCTCGCCCGGCGAGAACATCGATGACGCCGCGGGCGGCGAGCCGGCCCATTGCCGTGCGCGTCTGCACGCTCGCGCTGCCCATGTGGGGGAGGAGGACCGTGCGGGGCGCGTCCAGCAGCCGGGGGTGCACGGCTGGTTCACGCTCGTAGACGTCGATGCCTGCGGCGAAGATCGTGCCCTCGTGCAACGCCTCGGCCAGCGCCTCCTCGTCGACGACCGGCCCCCGCGCCGTGTTCACGAGCACCGCGGTCGGCTTCATGAGTGCGAGCCGGCGAGCGTCTATCAGGTGGCGGCACTCCGCCGTGAGGGGGACGTGCAAGGTCAGGATGTCGGCCCGAGCCACCAGGTCGTCGAGCTCGGCGATGTAGCCCGGGTCGCCGGTGGGTCGACGGGCGTGGTGGAGCACGGTCATGCCGAATCCGAGCGCTCGCCGGGCCACCGCCCGGCCGATTCGTCCCCACCCAACGACGCCGAGCACCCGGCCGTGCACGTCCTGCCCGAGGTACTGGTTGACGCCCCACCCGGTCCAGCGCCCGGTGCGCAGATCCGCCTCCGCTTCGCTCGCGAGCCGCGACGCGGCGAGCGCCAGCAGGAACGCAAGGTCGGCGGTCGTCTCGTCGAGGACCCCGGGCGTGTTGCACACCGTGATGCCGAGCTCGGCCGCAGCACCGACGTCGATGTTGTCGAAGCCGACGGCCACGTTCGCGACCACGCGCAGCTGCCCTGCGTTGGCGCACAGCACGGAGCGGTCAATGCGGTCCGTGAGCAGGCACATGATGCCGTCTACGTGTCGTGCCGCGGCGCGCAGTTCCTCGTGTGTGTACGGCCGATCGTCGTGCTGCGGTCCGATGATCTCGTGACCGGCGGCCACGAGTTCGTCGAGGCTCCCGGCGGGCAATGCCCGTGTGACCAGCACCCGTCCCACGTCGCCTCGGATCAGCCGACGACGCCGCGGGCCTCGAGGTCCACGACCGCGTCCCAGCCGAGCCCGAGCTCGCCGAGGATCTGAATGCCCTGCACCACAGCAGTCATGAGCTCTCTCCCGGGTGTCACGGCGAGGGGGCGGTGGGGG
>DATDIY010000195.1:0-2762 GCA_036520815.1 Acidimicrobiales bacterium | reverse complement strand
GCGAAACCGAACAACAGCGGGCCGAGAAGATCCAGAAGAACCGGTCGTTCCGGATCGGGTCCAATGGGGACGGGTCGTCGTGGTTCCACGGCGTCGGCCCGACCGCCGAGGTGGCCCGGCTCGAGGCGGCGTTGAAGCCGTTGCTCAACGACATCTTCCAGGACGCTCGCCAGGAAGGCCGACGCGAACCGGTCGACGCCTACACCTTCGACGCCCTGATGGTCCTCGCCGACCGCCCGCGACCAGCCCCAACCGGCACCACCGCGGACACGGCGCCCGCCACGAACGGCACGAACAGCTCGACACCGGTCGTGAGCGACAGCGACGGCTGGTCGTTCGCCAAGGTGATCGTGCGCGCCGACCTGGCCGCCCTCGACCGAGGCCACACCGAAGCTGGTGAGCTCTGCGAGATCGCCGGCCACGGACCGGTCCCCGTGGCTGACGTGTGGAAGATCATCGACGGCGGCGCCTTCATCGCCGGGATCGCCACCAACGGCACCCAGATCGACAGAGTGCGCCACTACGGACGACACCCCACCGTGCTGCAACGCACCGTGCTGGAGTGGGAAACGGCCGGCACCTGCGCCGTCGAAGGCTGCACCAACGCCGTGCGCACCGAGATCGACCACACCGAACCGTGGGCCACCACCCACGTCACCCAGATCGGCGACCTCGCCGCCATCTGCACGAGATGCCACCACCTCAAGACCCACCGCGGCTACACCCTCGGCCCCCGCCTCCCCACCGGGAAACGTCAACTCATCCCACCCGGAGAGTGCCCGGCCGGCGCACCACCGGACGCGCCGAGCGAACAGCCCGGTGACGCGCCCGTCGCCGACGGGCCAGACGAGCCCGAACGGCCCGGCCTGTTCGACACCGGCTGAGGTCGGCGTCGAGCCGGACCAGCCGGTGCACCCGCTCACCCCGGCCAGAGCGGGCGCATCAGCGCGCCCAGAAACGACGAGGGTGGGTGCGGCGGTCCGGACTGCGCAGACCTGTGGGCGGCTCCACCACCACCGACCCCGACACACCAACGAGCGGAGCCGACCGTGGCGGAGCAGAACGGACCGACGTGACCACCCGACCGGACCGACGCGCCCATAAACGACCGGAGCAGCGCGCGTTGTCGCGCGTTTGTGCGCGCGCTATCCACCACGCTGTCGGTGGGGCTCGGTACGGTCGTCGGGTGGCCCGTCCCCGCCTCGTCGACGAGCCGCGCGTCCCCACGGCCGTGCGGCTCCCCGCCTCCCTCCATGAACGCCTCACCGCCGCGGCCCGCGAGCGCGACGTCTCGGCCAACCTGCTCGTGAGCAAGGCGGTCGAGGCCTACCTCGACCAGCTGCCACCGGTCGGGGAGGTGGCGCCGTGAGTGCCGACGAACCCGAGAACGAGCGTCCGTCCCGGGTCCGCAAGCCGACCTCCACCGCCCGGTTCGGGTCGTCGCGCCGCGAGAGCCGCGACGCCTCCGCGTTCTACGAGCGCTTCGTGGCGCCGGAGACCTCCACCGACACCACCATCGAGGCCAACGACCCGAGCGTGGTCGACGCCGTGCACACCGGCGACATCGCCGAGCTGCAGAACCTCAAGTCGAGCTCCGTGGCGCTCGTCGTGACCTCACCGCCCTACTTCGCCGGCAAGGCCTACGAGGAGAGCCTCGGCGAGAACGGCGTGCCGGCCGACTACTTCGAGTACCTCGCCATGCTCGAACGGGTCTTCGCCGAGTGCGTCCGGGTGCTCGAGCCGGGTGGGCGCATCGCGGTGAACGTGGCCAACCTCGGGCGTCGTCCCTACCGGTCGTTGGCCGGCGACGTCACCGAGATCCTCCAGGACCTCGGGCTCCTGCTCCGGGGCGAGGTCGTGTGGTGGAAAGGCCGGGCGGCGGGCGGCTCCTGTGCGTGGGGCACGTTCCAACGCCCCTCGAACCCGGTGCTGCGCGACGTCACCGAGCGGGTCGTGATCGCCAGCAAGGGCCGCTTCGACCGGGCCCTCAGTCCCGCCGAGCGCGAACGCCAGGGCCTGCCGCACCGGGTGTCGATCTCCCGCGACGAGTTCCTCGAGGCCACCACCGACCTGTGGGAGATGGCGCCGGAGAGCGCCACCCGGGTCGGGCACCCGGCGCCGTTCCCGGTCGAGCTGCCGGAGCGGTTCATCCACCTCTACACCTACGTCGGCGACGTCGTGCTCGACCCGTTCATGGGCTCGGGCACCACCGCGGTGGCCGCCGTGCGCACCGACCGCCGCTTCGTCGGGTACGACACCGACCCCGACTACGTGGCCCGGGCCGACGAGCGGATCGTCGCCGAGCGCACCCGCGTGGCCGACCAGTACGAGGCGCTGTCGCTTTTCCGGGTCGACATCCCCGGCACGTCGTCGCGGTCCCGACCGGCTGAGACCGACGGCGACGGCGACGCCGCCGGCGATTTCCAGTCGCGGGCGGTGCGCGAGGGGCGCCAGGCCAAGGAGATCGCGTCGGCGCTGCTCACCGACTGCGGGTTCACCGAGATCCGCGAGGACGTGAAGTACCCGTCGGGGGTCGAGGTCAACTTCGTGGCCGCCGACGCCCACGGCGACGACTGGGCCTTCGACGTGTCCGGCGCCTTCACCTCCAACCGCGCCGGGCTCAAGCGCACCGACACGTTGTGGAAGGCGTTGGGCAAGGCGGCGGTGCTCCACCTCGACCCCGACTTCGACCTGCCGCTCGTGCTGCTCACGACCGACGCCCCGACGAGGGGGAGCGCCGGGGCCAAGGCGCTGAAGGTGGC
>DATDIY010000194.1:0-6429 GCA_036520815.1 Acidimicrobiales bacterium | reverse complement strand
GCGACGTCACCGACCTCCGCGTGTGCTGGGGACCGGGTCACTGCCACACTGTGTCCCATGGAGACGCGCCGCTGGACGAACCCCACCCAGCCCCAGACCCTGCAGATCGCCGTCCTGCTGCTCTACATCAACGCGGTGTTCGGCGTGCTGTTCGGTCAGATCTTCGTCCTCTTCCCCCTCGGCCTGGCCCTCACGATCGGCCAGGCCGCGGGCGGCTTCGGGATCGCCAACGAGCGGAAGTGGGGGTACTGGCTCGCGGTGAGCGTTGCGACGCTGGGTCTGCTGCCCGGCGTGGTGACCATCGCTGCCGACGGCGTCGGGTCGGTGCTCGACATCGGGTTCCTCATCGGCATGATGTTCCCGGTGGCGCTGTTCGCCCTGCTGCTGCACCCGATGAGCCGCGACTACCAGCGCATCTGGTTCCACTGAGCCGACGGTTCAGCCGGCTCGTCGGCGAGGACTCGCCGAGGGCGCCAAGATGGGGCCCATGACCACCACCGTTGCGGGCATCGCCGGTTTCGAGTCCCTGGTCGGCCAGCACCTCGGCTGGACCGAACCGGTCGAGATCACCCAGGAGCAGGTGAACACCTTCGCCGAGGCCACCGGCGACCACCAGTGGATCCACGTCGACCCTGAACGAGCGAAGACGGGGCCGTTCGGCGGCCCCATCGCCCACGGCTACCTGACCCTCTCGATGGGCGCCGCGCTCGTGCCGCAGGTCGTCGACGTGCACGGCGTCTCGATGGCCGTGAACTACGGGCTCGGCAAGGTCCGTTTCCCGTCCCCGGTGCCGGTGGGCGCACAGCTGCGCATGGGGGCGGAGCTCGCCGCCTTCGAGCGCCTGGGCGACACGAGTGGCCAGGTGACGTTCCTCCTCACCTTCGAGGTGGTGGGCGCACCGAAGCCGTCGTGCGTCGCCGAGGTCATCTTCCGCTACTACGAGTGACCTGACGCGGCGCGCGACGGTCACCGGGCGGCGAGAGCGGCGCGGGTAGCGTCTCGTCCTCGTGAGGAGCACCGAGGAACGCCGGCGTGCCGCCCTCGCGCTGGCGGTCGGCGTCGTCGCCGTGGCCGTCCTCTCGGCGTTCTTCATGTTCGACCCCACCGCGGAGCAAACCGGCGCCAGCGCACCCGCGGCGCCGACGACAGCCAGCTCCTCGCCCCCCACCACCGGGATCGAGAGCTACCGCCAGGCCGGATGGATCGCGGCCGAGAACGCCAAGGCGGGCACGACCGACTGGCACATCCCCGACGATCGCGCCGTGTGGGACAAGATCGCCGGCTTCGCCGACACGACCAGTGTCGACGCGGGAGGTTCGTTCTCTCTCCACGTCTCGACCGGCGCTCCGTCGTGGCAGGTCTCGGCGTACCGCATCGGCTACTACGGCGGCACGGGCGGACGGCTCGTGTGGCGCAGCGACTCGCTCCCCGGCGGCGTGCAGCCGCCACCGACGGTCGATCCGAAGACCAAGACGGGCACGGCGCCCTGGGCGGCGTCGATGACCGTCGACACCGACCTGACCTGGCCCCCCGGCCAGTACCTGCTCCGGCTGGAGACGAGCGACGGCGGGGCCACCTTCGTGCCGATCGTCATCCGCGACGACGGAAGCCGCTCCGACCTGCTGCTGCAGAGCGCGGTGACGACCTGGCAGGCCTACAACGGCTGGGGCGGCGCCAGCCTCTACGAGGGGACGAAGGGCCGGGCCGACGTGGTCACCTTCGACCGGCCCTACACCGGCAACGGCAGTGGGGAGTTCCTCGGCCGGGAGTTCGAGTTCATCTTCCTCGCCGAACACCTCGGTCTCGACGTCTCCTACTGGACCGACGTCGACCTGCACGAACGGGGCGAGCTGGCGCTGAACCACCGCGCCGTGGTGATTCCGGGTCACGACGAGTACTACACGGTCGAGATGCGCCAAGCGCTCGAACGGGCCCGCGACGCCGGGGTGAACCTCGGCTTCTTCGGGGCCAACAACATCTACCGCCGCATCCGCCTCGAGCCCTCCCCGCTCGGGCAGAACCGCCACCAGGTCAACTACCGCGACGCCTCCCGCGACCCCATGAAGGGCAAGGACCCGGCACGAGTGACGACGAGCTTCAGGGAGGCGCCGGCGCCCAATCCCGAGAGCTCTCTCATCGGCAACTACTACGAGTGCAACCCCGTCTCCGCCGACTGGGTCGTGGCCGACGCGTCGGCGTGGATGTTCGAGGGGTCGGGCTTCGTCAACGGCGATCGGGTCCCCGGCATGGTCGGCAACGAGTACGACCGGGTGACCCCGGCGGCACCCACCCCGGAGAACATCCAGATCCTCGCCCACTCGCCGGTGAACTGTAAGGGCCTGTTCTCCTACGCCGACTCGACCTGGTATTCGGCGGCGAGCGGGGCGGGAGTGTTCTCCGCCGGCACCTTCGGCTGGTCGCCCCTCCTCGACGCCCACTGTCCGCTAGGCCCGACGACCGCGGAGTGCAAGGTGGTGAAGGTGACCGAGAACATCCTGCGGGCCTTCGCCGCCGGGCCGGCCGGCGCCGCCCACCCCAGCCAGTCCAACCTGCAGCGGTTCGGTCTCCGGACGCCGTCGCCCACCACCTCGACGACGGCGATCCCACCCGCGACCGCGATCCCGCCAGGGATTCAGCTCAATGGAGCGAGCACCGCGTCCACCGCGGCGACGGCATCGCGGTAGCCGGCGTAGGCGAGCAGGTCGCGCAGGACCACCGCTCCGTTTCGACCCGACTCCCCCAGCAGCAGGAGCTCCCGGGCCACGTCGGTGGCAGTGCCGGTGCCCCCGACAGCCACCGCGCCGAGGCTCTTCGGCGGTCCGACCTCGTCGTTGGCGAACGCCCACGCCATGACCGCCACCCCCTCGGCCCGCTGGCCCGACGCCAGCGCCACCGCGCCGGTGAACGACGACGAAGGAGTGGCCCCCGACGCCGACCGGACCGCCGCCACCGCCCCGTCGACGTCGCCATCCATGAGGCGGGTCCAGCCCGCCAGCTCGGCCGCCCACGTAAGGACCGCGCCCTTCGGTCGGGCCGCGAGCACCTCGGCGACCACCGGGGCGGCCTCCTGTGGTCGGTGCTCCAGGAGGGCGCGATGAGCGACGCCGAGGCGGTCGGAGAGCTCGTCCTGGCGGACCCGGCGCAGCTGGCTGATGTTGACGGCGGCGAGTACGCCGGCGAGCAACGCTCCGAAGGTGAACCCGGCGACCAGCGCCCACAAACCCAGCGCCCCTGCCACCACCACAGACACGACCTCGGCAGCGCGACGACCCCGGCCTCCGGTGACCATCTCGCAGACGTCGAGGAACACCTGGCCCCCGTCGAGGGGCAGCACCGGGAGGAGGTTCACCAGCGACCAACCGATGTTGATCCAGATCACCTGGCGCAGGATCGTGGACGCGTCGCCGTCGGGCACCGCTCCCGTCCACCACAGCAGCACGGCGGGCACACCGAACAGCACCATCGCCGACAGCGGACCGGCGAGGGACACCACGATCCGTTGCCCCGCCGTGAGCTCGCCCGAGCCCGACGTGAGCCCGCCGAACCCGTGCAACAGGATGCTCGGACGGATGCCGAAGGCGCGGAAGGCCACGGCGTGGCCGAGCTCGTGCAGCAGAACCGACACCGTGGCGATGACCACCCACGAGAGCAGGTGCAACGGGGCCTGGGGCAGCCCGAGCAGCACGATGACCAGCAGGAAGGTCGGCTCGATCCGGACCGGGATGCCGGCTACATGAACTCGCGGGCCCCGCGCCATGCCCCCAGAGTACGGTCCCGATCCGTGCCGTCCTCTGCCACCACGACACCCGTGCTCGAGCGGCTCGACGACGACCTGGTGCTACGCCGGGCCGAGCCGGCCGACGCCGACGCCGTCACCGCCCTGAACGTGGACCTCTTCGGCGCGCAGGAGGAGGTCGGGGTACGGGCCCTGCTCACCGGCGATGCCCGCGTCGAGTGGCTCGTCGTGGCCGCGGGGCCCGACGCCGAACAACCTGGAGCCGGCACCATCGCCGCCGCCTGCGCCCGCATCCCCCACGCGTTCGACCTCGACGGAGTGGCGATCCCCGGCAGTCAGATCGAATGGGTCACGGCCGACCCGGCGTTTCGCCGCCGAGGCCTCGTGCGGGCTCTCTTCCGCGCCCACCATCGCCGAGCGGACCGCGCCGGGGAGCTGCTGCAGGTGGTCGGCGGGATCCCGTACTTCTACCGCAAGTTCGGCTACGGCTACGGCTTCGACAGCCCCGACTCCTACAGCATCGCCCCGTCGGCCGCCCCGACGATCGACCCGTCGCGGGTGCGGGTGCGCGAGGCCGAGCGCACCGACGTCGACTGGCTGCTCGCCACCGAAGCGGCCCGGGCACGCAACGGGCTGACGGTGGTCCGCGACCGCGGCACCTTCGAGACATGGGTGAGCCGCACCGATCCGGTCGAAGGCCACGTGTGGGAGCGTCTTCTCCTCGCCGAGGCGGACGGCCGGCCCGTCGGCTGGCTCCGTGCCGCCGCCTGGCCCGTCGAGGCCCAACTCTTCCTCGTGCCCGGACCCGCTCCCGATCTCGGCGTGGCCGAGCAGCTGTTGGCCCACGGCATGGCCATCGGCGCCGACCTCGCGGACCACCTCGACCGCCCGGTCGAGGTGTTGGCTTCCGATCTCCCGGGCACGCCCTGGAGCAGAGCCATCCAGGCCAGCGGCCGTCCCCGACCCGAACCGAGCGGGTTGTACACGCGCACCGGCGACGAGGTGGGCCTGCTCCGGCAACTGGAACCGGTGCTGTCGCGCCGGCTGGCGACCTCCGGGCTGGCCCACGATCGGGGCGAGCTGCTCCTGTCGCTCTACGACCGGGGCATCCACCTGGCGTGGGAAGGCGGGCGGCTCACGGCGATCGAGGCCGCACCGCCCGACCCCGATCCGTTCGACAAGGGCGGCGTCGGCGTGGCGCCGGACTGGTTCGCAGCACTGGTGCTGGGCCGGTGGGGCGCGACCGGGTTGGCCGCCCGCAGCGACGACACCCTGCTCGGGGATCACGCCGCGGTGATGGACGTGCTGTTCCCGCCCCGACCCAACGACGTGATCACCGACCTCTAGACCGGCGGGGTCGTCGACTCCCTCGCGCGTTCGGCCGCCTCGTAGGCTGCCCACGATGGTCGACATCGACAGCGAGCACCTCCCCGAGGGCGACGAGAAGGTCCGGGCCGTCCGCTCGATGTTCGACGCCATCGCCCCCCGCTACGACCTGGTGAACCGGGTGATGACGTTCCGGATGGACGTCGGCTGGCGCCGCCGCACCGTCCGGGAGCTGCGCCTCGGCCCGGGGAGCCTCGTCGCCGACCTGGCGTGCGGCACCGGCGACCTGTGCCGTGAGCTCGTCGCCCAGGACCTGGTGCCCCTCGGGTTCGACCTCTCCTACGGGATGCTCGCCAACGCCCGCACCGAGGTTCCGTTGACCCAGGCCGACATCCTCCGGTTGCCCGTGCCCGACGCCTCGCTCGACGGCGCCACCTGCGGCTTCGCCCTCCGCAACCTCGTCGAGCTGCGAGCGTTCTTCGACGAGCTGGCCCGGGCGGTGCGCCCGGGGGGCCGGATCGCCCTGCTCGAGGTGGCCGAGCCCCCCAACCGCGCCCTGCGGTGGGGCCACTCGATCTACTTCGGCAAGGTCGTCCCCAAGGTCGGTGGGCTGCTCTCCGACGCCGGCGCCTACCAGTACCTGCCGAGGTCGGTGGCCTACCTACCGCCTCCGCAGCAGATGCTCGACGACCTGGCCGACGCCGGCTTCACCTACGTGCGCCGCCAGCTGCTCTCGACCGGGATCGCCCAGCTCGTCACCGCCACGAGGCGGACGCCGGACAGGTGAGCACTCCCCAATCGAGCGACACGGTCGGTCTGTCCGCCCGGACCCGGCCGCTGCCGCTCGACCCCGACCTCCTCGCCGTCGCCGGCGACGACGGCGCCCTGTTCGTGCACGAGGGTGTCGGGCTCGCCGGCGTGGGTGTCGCCGCCCGCATCCGCGTGCCGCGCCTCGGTGGCCGATCCGACGCCGACGCGGTCGCCGACGCCCTCGGCGCCATAACCGTGGACGACGCCGTCGGGCTCCCCGGCAGCGGACCGGTGGCGATGGGCGCCCTGCCCTTCGACCCGGTCGCGCCGGGCGAGCTCGTCGTTCCGGCGGTGATCGTCGGCCGGGACGAGGACGGCACCCGTTGGGTCACCACCATCGCGCCCGGCGACGCCCACCCCGACGACGGCGCGATCGACGCGCTGCTCGCACGGGGCCTCACCGACACCGTCGGGTTTGCCCACGACGCCGGTCTGGTGCCTGACGACGGGCCCACGACCTACGCCGTCCGCGCCGAGCGCACGCCCCAGGAGTGGTGCGCCGCCGTGGCCGAAGCCACCCACCGGCTCCGGGCGGGCGACGCCCGCAAGGTGGTCCT
>DATDIY010000193.1:0-3378 GCA_036520815.1 Acidimicrobiales bacterium | reverse complement strand
CTGCTCCGTTGGGGGTGGCCGAGGTGCTCGCTACGGCCGAGCATCTGTCGTCGTTGATGGATCGGCTGGATCCGGCGGTGGTGATGGTGTCCGACGCCATGACGATGCTCGAGGCGTTCTCGAGGATCGAACGGATGGGGGCGTCGGGGAAGACCTTGGTCGCCCCGCGGGCCACGGCGTCGTCGCGGCTGTTGAAGCACAAGGGCTTCAGGGACCCGGCCGACTACCTGGCCCGCACCCTCGACATCACCGCGGGGGAGGCGATGGCGATCCTGGCGACGGCCGAGGTGCTCGATGGTCTCGATGCCACCACCGATGCGGCGAAGAAGGGTTCGATCTCGCCGCGCAAGACCTTGGCGGTCGCCGCCGCAGCGAAGGCCGACCCCGAGGCTGAGCAGGAGATGCTCGACCTGGCCGGCAAGGCGCCGCTCAAGGAGGTGCAGGAACGGTCCCGGCAGGTGCGCCGAGAGGCGTCGACCGAGACCGACGAGCAGCGCGCCGAGAAGGCCCGCCGGCGGCGCAACGTGTGGCATCGCATCGACCCCGAGAGCGGTGACGGCAAGGGTGGTTGGCAGCTCCCGGTGGGGGCTCACACCGAGGTTGTGGCCGAGCTCAACCGCATCGCGAATCGCTACTTCGACCAGGCCCGCCACGAGAACCACCGCGAGTCGCCCGGCGCCTACATGGCGGACGCGCTCGTCGAGCTGATCCGTTCGCCCGCCGCCCCGAGGGTCCCTACGGCAGCGACCGGCGACCCGCCCGCCGGTGAGGCCGAGCAGCCGGCGAAGGCCCGGTCGCGGCGCAACGCCCGCCCCATCTATCGCATTGACGCCACCGCCATCGACCGGGGCCAGGTCCTGCCCGGCGAGCGCTGCGAAGCCGCCGGCGTCGGGCCCATCGGCGTCACCGACGCCGTCGAGCTCACCGTCTCCGACGCGTTCAAGGTCGTGGTGGCCACCGATCCCGACGATCACAACCGGATCTCCTCCATCGCCCAGCTGGGCCGCAAGGCACTCGACCCCGCCACGCTCATCGATGACCTCCGCTCGGCGATCGAGACCAAGGGAATCGACGTTGCCGCCCTGATCAACCCTGAACACCGGCCCACCGCCGCCCAGGAGAGCGCGGTGATGTGGCTCTCCGGTGGTCGATGCCAGATCGGAGGCTGCACGAGCGGCACCGGTCGCCTCGAGATCGACCACGTCGATCCCTACGCCACCAGTCGCCACACCACCCTCGAGCACCTGGCCCTCCTTTGCGGCCACTGCCACGACCTCAAGACCTACGACGGTTGGACCGTCGGGCCTCTCGGCCCCGACGGCAAACGAGACCTCACCCCACCGCCACCACGGGCCCACCCGCCCCCTCCCGACACCAGCTGACGGCAGGTGGTGGGTCGGCGCCGATTCGCCCGCGCCACCCGCCAACCGGGAGAGTGGTGGAGAGGTCCGGCCGTCGACGGCCGGCGAAGACGCAGGGGAGTGTCATGGCCGACGCAGTGCTGATCGACGCCGTTCGGACGCCACGGGGAAAGGGCCGCGCTGACGGCGGCCTCCACGAGCTGCACCCTCAGGCGCTGTTCGCCCAGTGCCTCCAAGCGCTCGCCTCCCGCAGCGGCTTCGATCCGGCCGAGGTCGACGACGTCGTGGCCGGCAACGGGCTGCTCGCCGGCGAGCACGCCGACGACATCGCCCGCATGTCGGTGCTGCTGGCTGACTGGCCCCAGTCGGTGCCGGGCATGGTGCTGCACCGCTTCTGCGGATCGGCCCAGCAGGCCGTCACCGTCGCCGCCATGGGCGTGGCCAGCGGCATGCAGGATCTTGTCGTCGCCGGCGGCGTCGACTCGATGTCCCGCTGGGGAGTCGCCGTCGGAGCCCCCACCATCGACGGCCACAACCCCGCCTTCCGGGCCAAGTTCCCCACCGTCCCGCAGGGCATCTCCGCCGACCTCATCGCCACCATCGAGGGCTTCACCCGCGACGACCTCGACGCCTTCGCCGCCGAGAGCCAGGCGCGGGCGGCGGCGGCCATCGAGGAGGGGCGCTTCGACCGAAGCCTCATCGCGGTGACCGGCCCGAACGGCGAGGTGGTGCTCGACAGGGACGAGCACCCCCGTCCGGGCACCACCGCCGAGACCCTCGCCAGGCTGAAGCCGGCCTTCGCCGAGCAGGGCGCGACGATCCGCGAGGGCGAGACGATGAGCTTCGACGAGATGTGCCTGAAGGTCTACCCCGACGTCGACCACATCGAGCACGTCCACCACGCCGGCAACTCGTCGGGTGTCGTCGACGGCGCCGCTGCCGTGCTCGTCGCCTCCGAGCAGTGGGCCTCGGCGCACGGGGTCGCTCCCCGGGCCCGGGTCAAGGCCGCCGCGGCCATCGGCTCCGAGCCGGTCATCATGCTCACCGCCCCCGGCCCGGCCGCGGAGCGGTGCCTGGCCAAGGCGGGCATGACCGTCGACGACATCGATCTCTGGGAGATCAACGAGGCCTTCGCCGCCGTCCCCATGAAGACCATGCGCGATCTCGGCATCGACCCCGCCAAGGTCAACGTCAACGGCGGCGCCATCGCTCTCGGCCACCCCATCGGTGCCACCGGAGCGATCCTGCTCGGCACCCTGCTCGACGAGCTCGAGCGCCGCGACCTCACCACCGGCCTGGTCACCATGTGCACCGGTGGCGGCATGGGCACCGCCACCATCATCGAGCGGGTCTGATCCCGAGGCGGAGCGGACGGGCGACGCCCTGGACTCAGTCGGCGGCGACGCGCACGAGGACCGACGCCACGAACTCCGGCTCGGTGATCATCAGGTCGTGGCCGGTGTCGATCTCCCAGTAGCGACCCTCGGCCCTGTCCTGTTCCATCCGGGGGTTGGTCAGGGTGCCCGCGCTCTGGGTGCAGACCAGGTGGTACTGCGGGATGCGGTCGAACCGCTCGGGGTCGACCATCTGCAGGGGCTGCTCGAAGCAGGGCCACGGGTGCGGCGTGAGGCGTTCGGTCATCCAGGCCACCTCCTCGGGGTCGGTGACCCCGAAGAACCGGACCAGGTCGGGGCTGGGCCACAGGATGAGCTCGACGCCGTCGACGATGCGTCCCTGCTGCCGGGGGCCCGACATCGCCCCGCCGGTGACGTCCATCAGTGATTGGCCGTCGTCGGGGTGGGCGGCATCGAGGTAGACGAGCTTGCCCACCCGACCGGTCGCCCGGTCGGCCGCGCCGGTGATCACCATGCCGCCGTAGCTGTGACCGACCAGCACGACGTCGTCGAGGTCCTCGTGGAACAGCAACGAGGCGATGTCGGTGACATGGGTGTCGAGGTCGATGGAGGGCGACGCCAGGTGGGCCCGGTCACCCACCCCCGACAACGTCGGGGCCAGC
>DATDIY010000192.1:0-2848 GCA_036520815.1 Acidimicrobiales bacterium | reverse complement strand
GACTGGCGCACGGCGCTCAGTCCCTCCACGAACGCCCGCGTCGCCGAGGTCCGCCCCTGACCGCTCGGCTGCTCCTCCGGCCCGCCTGTGTGGACCGGGGCGACCGCGGCGCCGCGGCGCAGGGTGACGCCGGCGAGAAGGAGAGCAGCGGCCAGGAACGAGGCGGCGTTCACCGCGAAGGTGAACGCCACCGAGGTCAACGCCACCAACACCGATCCCAGGGCGGGACCGGCGAACATCGAGACCTGTTCGACCGTCGCGACCGCAGCGTTGACCGGGCCGAGGGAGTCCTCGTCGACCAGTTGGGGCACGAGGGCGAACATCGGTGGGTTGTAGAGGGCGGCAAGTGTCGACACCACGACCGTGCCCGCCACCACCAGCGCGGCGGGGGCGTCGAGACCGACCGCCACCGTCAGCACCGCGAGCACCGCGAGCAGCGCCAGGTTCAGACCCACCACCAGGCGACGGCGGTCGTGGCGATCGCCGAGCACCCCACCGATGGGGCTGGCCACCACGTAGGCGGCGAGCCGCAGCGACGCTGCTGCGGCCACGACGCCCGTGGAGCCGGTCTGGTCGTACAGCCAGACCACCACCGCCACCGAGTACAACCAGTCCCCGGTGGAGGACACGACGGTGGCGCCGAGGTAGCGCCGGGTGGCGCGGTCCGCCAGCACCACCCGGACACCTCCCCGACGCCCTTCGCCCGCCGTGGTTCCTGCCACGATCGTTCAGGCCTTGCCCATTGAGGCATCGCCCTCGGTGTCGACGTCCGCGCCGTCGGACTCGCCCACGCGCGGTAGGTGTCGGCGGTGGCCTTCGGTGTCGGTGTCGGCGCCCTCGGTCTCGCCCACGCGCGGTGCGTATCGGCGGTGGCCCTCGGTGTCGTCGGTGGTGGCCTCGTCTTTGGCCCCTCGCTTGATCGGCATGGTGTGTCTCCCTGGGTCAGCGACATCCCGTCGATGTCGTGGTGGTCACGGTACGGATGGTCACGGATCTGATCTGTGGCCGCCGCAACGCCGGTTGTGTGCACCTGCGCACACGAGGCGAGGGCGTCGTCGGCGTCGGTTCAAAGGCCGAGGTTCGACGCGACCTCTCGGAGCGCTGCCTCCACGGCGGCGCTGTCACCCGGCAGCTGGACCGAGCCGCTGCCGGCACCCACCAGCGCCTTGACGTCCCCCGCGCAGAGCACGCCGATCTCGTGGGTCACGAGGGCCTCGTCGCCGAGCCCGTCGACCGCGACCGGCTCGGTCGCACTCGGGTACGGGAAGTAGCACGGTTCCTCTCCCGGGGGCGGAGTCGACTCGGAGAGCGAGCCGACCATGGCCCAGACCTCGTAGAGGTCGAAGGGCTGGTCCGGCGAGGCGGGGGAGACCGTGTAGAGGCACAGGGTCCCGAGGTCGTCGGTGCCGGTGACCGCCCCGGGATGCGAGGCGGACACGTTCTCCGCAGTCGCCGTGGGCATCGGATGCTCCGGCGTGGAGGTCGCGCCGATGGCGTTGTAGAGGGTGATCGCGGCCGCCTCGGGCAGAACGGTGCACGGGTCATCCGGGGGTGTCGGGTCAGCCGCGGCCGCCTCGGTCGTCGCCGAGGAACCATCCGCAGTGCCTTCCTCCCCTGCACCATCGCTCGACGTCCCGCAGCCGCCGGCGATCAGGCCGAGCACTGCGATCAAGACTGCCCCGCCCACGACCGACGCCCTCACCTTGCTCTTCATCGGATCCCGCTCCTTGTCGTGCGGCCTCCGGATCAGACGATCTCGGCGGCTCTTTGAGGACTGCGACCCCGAGGTCCGGTGACCCGAAGGGGAACGCAGGCGATTCCATTCAGCTCGGGCAGGCGCCCGGTGGTGCCGTTGCGTGGACCGCCCGCTCGTCAGCGGTGAGAGCACGGCCAGCCATGGTGCAGGCCAGCTCCGGCCACGACGCCGGCGCCTTCCAGATGACCGCACCGGTGCTGTTGGCCGAACCCTCACGAGGTGCGACCGTCAGCTCGGTGCCGTCAGGACTGAACCAGAGCTCGACATCGGTGGTCCGGTAGGGGAGCTCGCCCGTCGGCACCAGCGACCGCACCCCGACGCCCACCGGTCGCCCGAGTGGGCGGAGCGTCGCGAGATCGAAGAACCGGATCTGACCGGTCATGGCGACGGAGGCTGCGACGCGGCTGTCCGGGCTCACGGCAACCGCGATGGCCTGGCCGTCGATTCCGGTTCCCGTCGTCAGGTCCCCGAGGGGCGTCCCCGATCGGGCCTCGAAGGCGGTCAGCCCTTCGCCGTGGGCGATGAGCACCGTCGCGCCGTCGGGCGTCACGGCCATCGCCGTCGGGGAGGTGTTCGGCAGGGCGTCGGTGATGCTCCACTCGGCGGACAGCTGTGAGCCCTTCATCACCCGCACCGTCCCGTCGTCGTACTCCAGGGACCACTCGCTCGGAGGCCCGTCGTCGCCCTCGCCGCCGCCGCCGGCGTCGCGGCGGAGGCGGTCAGCGGCATCGAGCTCGACGCGGCGCAGGCCACCGGACCCGGCGGTGAACAGCTCGCCCTCGGGATCGAAGCGGGCCACGAGGAACAGGTCGGTCGAGATCTCCGGGTCGAGCGGCTCGACCACGTCGGGGTCGACGTGCCACACCCCGGCCCCGGACCCAGTGGCGAGCACCACCCGGTCACCGGCCCGATCGATGGCGAGCACGTTGAGCACGCCAGGGCGCGTCGCGACGAGATCCCCGGTGGCGGTGTCCCACATCCGCAGGACCTGCGAGCGGTCCACGCTGGCGAACAGGGAGCCATCGGAGTTGATCGTCGGTGGGGCAACGCCCGGCTGGTAGCCCTCGAGGTCCGCGACCGCGACCTCCCCGG
>DATDIY010000191.1:0-3492 GCA_036520815.1 Acidimicrobiales bacterium | reverse complement strand
ACCGAGCTCGTCGATGAGCTGGTTCGACCGAACCGCGACCTCGAACCAGTGGCGCGGCTCACCAGTCGTCCAGTCGGGGGGTTCGTCCTCCCGCCCCATCCGGACGATCTCGACGCACACCGCAGCCAGCTCGACGATGCGCTCGTCACCCGAGGACCGGCCCTCCGCCTCGAGGCTCATGATGCCAGGGCCAGGACGCGGACGAGCCCGGGCGGTGGGCCCGGGCTCGTCGTTCGTTCAGGATGCTGAGGCGGAAGACCTACTCGGTCGGTCCCGCCTCGGCCAGCTCCATGGACGGGGGCTCGAAGCCCTCGGTCGCCCGGAACACGATGATGCGCTCGTCGGTCTCGGGATCGAGCTCGGCGTCGACGATGATGTGCTCGCCAGCGCGGAACTCCTTCCAGAGCAGGCGCTCCGACAGCGGATCCTCGACCATGCGCTGGATCGCCCGGCGCAACGGACGGGCACCGAGGGTGGGGTCGTAGCCCTTGTCGGCCAGCAAGAGCTTGGCCGCTTCGGTCAGCTCCATACCGATGCCGTGTCCCTCGAGCTGCTTGGTGACCCGCTTGATCATCAGATCGACGATCGTCGTGACCTCGGGCTTGGTCAGCTCGTGGAAGACGATGGTGTCGTCGATGCGGTTGAGGAACTCGGGCCGGAAGTGCTGCTTGAGCGCCTCGTTGACCTTCTCCTTCATCCGCTCGTAGCTGACCGCCTCGTCGGACTTGCCGAAGCCGATGCTGGCCTTCCGCAGGTCGGCGGTGCCGAGGTTGGAGGTCATGATCAGCACGGTGTTGCGGAAGTCGACCGAGCGGCCCTGGCTGTCGGTGAGCCGGCCCTCCTCGAGGATCTGCAGCAACGTGTTGAACACGTCGGGGTGGGCCTTCTCGATCTCGTCGAAGAGGACCACGGAGAAGGGCTTGCGCCGAACGGCCTCGGTGAGCTGGCCGCCCTCTTCGTAACCGACGTAGCCGGGGGGCGAACCCACCAGCCGGCTCACCGTGTGCTTCTCCATGTACTCGGACATGTCGAGAGCGATGAGCGAGTTCTCGTCGCCGAACAGGAACTCGGCGAGCGTCTTGGCCAGCTCGGTCTTCCCGACGCCGGACGGCCCGAGGAAGATGAACGAGCCGCTCGGACGCTTCGGGTCCTTGAGCCCGGCCCGGGTGCGGCGGATGGCCTGGCTGACGGCCCTGATGGCGTCCTCCTGGCCGATGACCCGCCGGTGGAGCTCGTCCTCCATGCGGAGGAGCTTGGCGGTCTCCTCCTCGGTGAGCTTGAACACCGGGATGCCGGTCCAGATGGAGAGGACCTCAGCGATGGCCTCTTCGTCGACCTCGTCGAACAGGTCGATGCCGGCGTCTTTCATCTCGCGCTCTTTGGCCTCGCGCTCGGCGAGGAGCTCCTTCTCGCGGTCACGCAGGCGGCCGGCCTCTTCGAAGCGCTGTGCCTCGACGGCCTCCTTCTTCTCCTGCACGACCTGAGCGATCTGGTTCTCGAGGTCCTTGAAGTCCGGCGGGGTCTCCATGCGCTTGATGCGCAGGCGGGAGCCGGCCTCGTCGATGAGGTCGATCGCCTTGTCCGGGAGGTGCCGGTCGGAGATGTAGCGGTCGGCCAGGTTGGCCGAGGCGACGAGCGCCTGGTCGGTGATGGTGACCCGATGGTGCGCCTCGTAACGGTCGCGCAGGCCCTTGAGGATCTCGATGGTGTGAGCCACCGACGGCTCCTCCACCTTGATCGGCTGGAAGCGCCGCTCGAGGGCGGCGTCCTTCTCGAGGTACTTGCGGTACTCGTCGAGCGTGGTGGCACCGATGGTCTGCAGTTCGCCACGGGCGAGCATCGGCTTGAGGATGCTGGCGGCGTCGATGGCGCCTTCGGCTGCTCCGGCACCGACGAGTGTGTGGATCTCGTCGATGAACAAGATGATGTCGCCGCGGGTCTTGATCTCCTTCAGCACCTTCTTGAGGCGCTCCTCGAAGTCGCCGCGGTAGCGCGAGCCGGCCACCAGGGCGCCGAGATCGAGGGTGTAGAGCTGCTTGTTGTGCAGGGTCTCGGGCACGCTGTCGGCGGCGATCGCCTGGGCCAGGCCCTCGACGATGGCGGTCTTGCCGACGCCGGGCTCGCCGATCAGCACCGGGTTGTTCTTGGTGCGGCGGCTGAGGACCTGCATGACGCGCTCGGTCTCGCGCTCGCGCCCGATGACCGGGTCGAGCTTCTTCTCGCGCGCCAGCTGGGTGAGGTTGCGACCGAACTGGTCGAGCACGAGCGAGCCCGACGGAGCCTGCTCGCCGGAGCCGCCGGCGGTGGCGCCGGCCTTCTCGCCGGAACCCTGGCCGCCGCCGGGGCCGGTGTAGCCCGAGAGCAGCTGGATGACCTGCTGGCGGACCCGGGACAGGTCGGCGCCGAGCTTGACGAGGACCTGAGCGGCGACGCCCTCACCCTCGCGGATCAGCCCGAGCAGGATGTGCTCGGTGCCGATGTAGTTGTGGCCGAGCTGCAGGGCCTCCCGCAGGGACAGCTCGAGGACCTTCTTCGCCCGAGGGGTGAAGGGGATGTGGCCGCTGGGCGAAGAGCCGCCCTGGCCGATGATCTCCTCGACCTGTGACCGGACCGCCTCGAGCGAGATGCCGAGGGATTCGAGCGCCTTCGCGGCGACGCCCTCACCCTCGTGGATCAGCCCGAGCAGGATGTGCTCGGTGCCGATGTAGTTGTGGTTGAGGAGCCGTGCCTCTTCCTGGGCGAGGACGACGACCCGGCGAGCCCGATCGGTGAAACGTTCGAACACTGAGCACCTGCCTCCCGGAAGGGAAAGTCGTGGGGCGAGTCTACCCACCCCCCTCGACATCGCCTCGCAAGGGTGGACTCGCTCAGAACATCGACACGCGGTCCCACTCGGGTTGAGGACCGGTCGACGACCCTGCGTATCGTGGCGGCCGTGGCGACGGCCTCCCCCCTTCTCCAGCTCGACGTCCTGCAGGCCGACCTGGGGCGGGTCGAGGAGGCCCTGCGGGCCTCGGTGGTGGCCGACAACCCGTTCCTGACCGAGGTCGCCAGCCACCTGATCCTGGCGGGCGGCAAGCGGGTGCGGCCCGCCCTCACCCTCACCGCTGCGGCCACGGGGAGTGAGATCCTGGGCCCAGCGTCACACGACGTGGTCATGGGGGCCGTCTCCGTGGAGCTGGTGCACCTGGGCTCGCTCTACCACGACGACGTGATGGACGACGCCACCACCCGCCGCACGGTCCCGAGCGTGAATGCCAAGTGGGGGAACCTGAAGGCCATCCTGGCGGGCGACTACCTGCTGGCGACGGCGTCGGAGATCGCGGCGTCGCTCGGCACCGAGGTCGCCGGGCTGCTGGCCTCGACCATCGCCCGCCTCTGCCAGGGCCAGATCCTCGAGCTGCAGAGTGCCTTCGACCAGGGCCGCACCGAGGAGACCTACCTAGCTTCCATCGACGGAAAGACCGCCTCGCTGCTGGGCACGGCCTGTCG
>DATDIY010000190.1:0-6542 GCA_036520815.1 Acidimicrobiales bacterium | reverse complement strand
GAACACCTGACGCACCCGGTCAGGGCCCTTGATCTCCGGATCGATCGCTGCCATCTCGACATCCCCCTCGTCGACCGCCCAACAGGTCACCCGACCTGATGGCCGGGCAAACCTAGAGGCTGCGGCCGCCGTCGACGAGGTGCTCGGCCCCGGTCACGTACGAGGACTCGTCGGAGGCCAGGAACAGCACCAGGCTCGCCACCTCGTCGGCCGTACCGACCCGCGGGGTGAAGGCCGCGCTCGGGGTCGCGGCGGCGGCCGCTGGCGTCGCCTGGCGGGCGAGCTCGGCGAGCATCGGCGTGGCGATCGACCCGGGATGCACGGAGTTGACCCGGATCCCGAGAGGAGCGAGGTCGAGGGCGGCGACCTTGGTGAGGCCGCGAACCCCCCACTTGGAGGCGGCGTAGGCCCCGCCGCTGGCGTAGGCCCGGATGGCCGCCATCGACGAGATGTTCACGATCGAGCCGCCACCGGAGGCCTGCATGGGCTCCGCGACCTCCCGCATGCCCAGGAACGTGCCGTACAGGTTCACCTTCAACGTCTCGTCGAACGCGTCGAACGAGAGCTCCTGCACAGGGGCCCGCCGCGTGATGCCCGCGTTGTTGACCAGCACGTGCAACCCTCCGAAGGAGTCGACCACGTCGGCGACGACGTCGGCCCAGCCCGCCTCGGAGGTCACGTCGAGGTGCAGATAGCGTGCCTCGACGCCCAGCTCCTCGGCAACCGCACCGCCCTCGTCGTCGAGCACGTCGGTGAGCACGACCCGTGCCCCTTCGGCCGCGAAGCGGCGCGCACACGCTTCCCCGATACCTCGACCCGCCCCGGTGACCAGGGCGACCTTGCCGTTCAACCGGTCAGCCACGGCTCACCAGGTGAGCGGCAGGGCCTGCACCATGCGCATGAAGGTCCACGGTGGCCACGCCACCTCGCTCGACGGGACGGCCAGCTCGAGTGTGGGAAAGCGGCGCGCCATGGTCTCGACGGTCAGCTTCACCTGGATCTTGGCCAGGTGGATGCCCATGCAGAGGTGCTCGCCGAAGCCGAGCGCCAGGTGGGGCTTGGGGCTGACGCGGTGGAAGTCGAGCTCCCAGCCGTTCGGGAACACCGCTTCGTCGCGGTTGGCCACGTTCTGCTCGGGCAGGATCGCCTCCCCGGCGGGGATCACCACGCCGCCGCTCAGCTCGACCGGCTCCTTGGCGAACCGCACGAACATCGTTCCGTAGCGGAAGCCGGGAACCCAGCGCCACAGCTCCTCGATGGCCGTGTCGAAGTCGGCCCGGCCCTCGACCAGCTCCTGCCACAGGCTCCGGTGGGTCATCAGGGCGTACAGGCTGCTGCCCAGCTGCGAGGCGGTCGTCTCGAACCCGCCGCTGATCAGCGAGTTCACGATGCTGACGAGCTCCGCCTCGCTCAGGCGATCGCCCTCGTCGCGAGCCGCCACCAACATCCCGAGCAGGTCGTCGCTCTGGTGGGCGCGCCGCTCGGCGATCAGCTCGGCGATGTAGGCGAGCAGGGCGCCGTAGCACTGCGCCCGCTCGTCGTCGGGGGTGGCGAAGGCGGTGAGGGTCTCGACCAGGTGTCGGAATCGGGACGCATCCTCGCGGGGGACGCCGAGCATGTGGCAGAGCACCTGGATCGGGAGGTCCCAGGCGTAGAGCGCGATGAAGTCGGCACCAGGTCCGGCCGCTTCCATCCCGTCGAGGAGTCGGTCGACGTAGACCTGGAAGTCGTCGGTCAGGGCCCGGATGCTCTTCGGGGAGAACACCGGTGAGGTGATGCGGCGGATCCGCACGTGCTCGGGCGGATCCATCCCGAGCGGCATCGACGGATCGGTCTTCATCGAGGGCGTCATCCGCGGCGTGTCGGTGCCCGGAGGCTCCATCCGGCTGAAGCGCTTGTCGCTCAGGATCGTGCGGACGTCGTCGTAACGGGTGGCCAGCCAGCACGGAGGCCCCACCGGCAGCTGGATCCGGATCGGCCCGTGCTGCTGCAGCTCCTTGAACCGCACGTCGACATCGAGCGCGTCGTCCTCGACGAACGGATACGCCAGCACGTCGTTCGACGTGATCGCCATCTGATCCCCCTCACATTTCGACAAGCGGCGCGAGCCGCACCCGTGCAGTATGTCGCCGACGCAGGCCCGAGGTCGCCGGCGGGGCCGCCGCGCGACACCCGTGGTGGGCTGGGCGGCCGCCGCTCGACCGCTACGGGCCGGCGCACGCGACCGGGACGACGACGACCTCGAGGGCGTCGGCGGCTCGGTTGACGTCGGCCTCCCGACGGATCGCCTCGCCCAGTGAGCGCGCCTGCTCCGAGTAGGTCGGGTCGTCGAGCAGCCGGCGGACCGCGCCGGCGATGGCCGTCGCCGAGGCCGACCGCTTCAACTGGAGACCCGCTCCGCGGCTGGTGACGCGCACGGCGTTGTCCCCCTGGTCCCGGCCGTGGGGCAGGACCAGCATCGGCACACCAGCGGCGAGCGACTTCATCACCGTGCCGTGTCCGCCGTGGGTGACGACCGCAGCCGCCTGGGCCAGGACCTCCGAGTGGGGCGCCGACTGCACCACCGAGAACCCGGCGGGGGCCCGCAGGGCGTCGGGCTCGATGGTGGGGCCGGTGGTGACCACGGCGCGGACGTCGAGCGTCGCCAACCCGTCGATGATGCGCTGGAGGCAGTCCGCCTGGTCCTGGAACGTCGACGACAGGCCGACGAGGATCAGGGGCGCGTCACCCGCCGGAGCGGTCCACGCATCGGTCCACGGAGGGTCCTCCAGCACCGGCCCGACATAGCGGACCGTGTCGGGCAATGGACCCGGGAAGTCGAAGGCCTCGGCGGCGAGGACCAGCTCGAGCTCGGCGTGCTGGGCCTGATCCCAGAAGCGGTCGAGTGGCGCCAGGCCGTGCTCGGCCCGCACCTCGTCGAGACCGGCCTTGCCCCGCTTCCACATCCGTCCGGTGAACGAGAGCACGGCGCGGTCCCGGACCCGACCGATCGGGCCCCGTGCCGGGCGCAGCCCCATCGCCGCCGGGGTGCGGCCGGGCACCGGCAGCAGGTAGAGGTTGGCGTGGGTGACGACGTAGGGAAGCCCCGACGCCTCAGCGGCCACCATCGCCCCGAGGGCGAAGAACGAGCACACGACAGCGTCGGGTCGCACCTGGGCGATGGCGGCTGCGGTGTCGGTCGCATACCCGGAGGCGGGGCCGACGAGCTGGCGGTCGAGCATGCGCTCGAACAGCGCCATCGGCGACGTGCACTCCCAGTCCTGGTACGGGTCGTCGGCGGGGAGCCGGGTCGGGCGATTGGTCCCTCGGATCCAGGGACGGAAGGTGGCGCCGGTGGCTTCGACCTCGGCCGCCATGGTGTCCTCGGCGATCACGGCGACGGTGTGGCCGCGCTCGACCATCGTCCGGACGAGCGCCAGATCCGGCGGCACGGTGCCTCCGCCGTCGACAAGGGTGAACAGGTAGGTGCGGGTGGTCATCGTGATCTCCTCGGGTTGCTCTTCGTGGCCGCCCGGCTCGGCGCGTCGGCGCCGGCCGCGGCGAGGATGGCTCGGACCATCTCGGTGAGGACGCGCTCGGTGTCGGCGCGATCGAGGGCGAGGTCGCGCCGCAGCAGCTTCCAGCTGTACACGTCGGTGGCGACATGGAGCTGCTGCACGACGCTCCTACGGGCAGGCGCCGACCTGGGGAGCGACGAGTCGAACATCTCGACGAGCCAGCGTTGGTGGTTGGCGCGCGCCTCGTCGAGGATCGGGGCGAGGCTGGCGAGTCGGTCGGCGGTCAGCGCCCACCGCACGTTGGCGTCGCCGAACCGCTCGTACTCGCCGACCAGGGCGGCGACTGCCCCCGCCACATCACCCGGTCGAGCGGCGTTCCTCGCCTCGACCGTCTCGTCGCCGAGGATCTCGGCGGCTGCCCGCACGACACCCTCCTTGTTCCGGAAGTGGTTCAGGACCGTCTGGTGCGACACGCCTGCCGCCGTGGCGATCGCGGCCAGGGTCACGTCGTCGTAGTCCTGGGCGATGAACAGCCGCATCGCCTCCTCGGCGATGCGCTGGCGGGTGGCCGAGACGGCGTCGGCACGCGCCGCCATCTCGTACGGGCGTCGTCCGGCGGCCGACTCGGAGGAGGGGTTGGTAGATTTCATTTGATCACCACTCAAACACAGACTTGAGTGATGGTCAAGCGAAATTTCCCGAGGCCGGCGGTCGGCACTTTCGTACCTTTTGCCTCAATTCGGAGGTACCGTCACGAGCACGTGAGGGGGTGGCGCCGGGGGGCGTTACCCGGGGGAATCAAAGGAGTCTCGAATGGACCCGCTGATCATCGTCTCGTCGGATTCGCACGCCACGGTGCCGGTGGAGCTGTGGCCCGAGTACTTCGACAAGCGCTTCCACCAGCACCTTCCGCAGATGCAGTACGAGAGCGACCTCTACACCAGCTCGGTGTGGCCGATGAGCAAGATGGTCCTGTCCCGGCCGGACATCCTCGAGGACCACACCACCGGCGGCTGGCGAGGCGTCTACGACCTCGACGTCCGTCTCGCCCAGATGGACCGTGAGGGAATCGCTGCCGAGCTCGTCTACCACGGCGACGCCCGCTGCGGAGAGCTCGGCTGCAACGTCACCAACAGCGTGTGGCCCTTCGACGTCTGGGACGCCGGGGCCCGCGCCTACAACCGTTGGGCCTCCGACACCTTCGGTTCGGCGACCGACCGGCTCCTGCTCACCGCAGCCATCGGGTCGTGCTCCGACATCGACGCCACCGTGGCCGAGCTCCGCTGGATCGCGGACAACGGGTTCGTCGCCACCTTCGTGCCCGGCTTCCTGCGCCACCCCGATCTCCCGCCGCTCTTCGATCCCTACTGGGAGCCGGTGTGGGACGCCTGCGAGGAGTTGGGCATCACCCTGGTCGTGCACGCCGGCTTCGGCTTCGAGCAGGGCCTCCTGTACGACTCGATGGAGCAGGCCCACCGCGAGATCAAGGAGTCCAACGGGTCCGAGATGGACCTCATCATGAAGCTGGCCACCGAGGTGTTCACCGGCGAGTTCTTCTCCGACACCCGCGCCCGCCGGCCCATGTGGCAGCTCATGTTCGGCGGCGTCTTCGACCGCCACCCGAACCTCAAGCTGGTGATGACCGAGGTCCGGCTCGACTGGATCCCGTCGACGCTCGCCCACCTCGACGCCCTCTACGACCAGCACCGGGCGGATGTGCCCGCCCTGAAGAAGCCGTCGGAGTACTGGCGGGAGAGCTGCATCGCCGGCGCCTCGTTCGTGCACAAGGTCGAGATCGAGATGCGCCACGAGATCGGCGTCGACACCATCCTCTTCGGGCGTGACTACCCCCACCCCGAGGGCACCTGGCCCAACACCCCCGACTGGATCCGCGACGCCTTCGCCGGCGTGCCCGAGGGCGAGCTGCGCAAGATGCTCGGCGAGAACGCCATCCCGTTCTTCGGGCTCGACAAGGCCAGGCTGGCGGCCATCGCCGAGAAGATCGGCCCGACCGTGCAAGAGGTCGCCGGTCCGAACGAGCCGGTGGACCCCGAGTTCATCGCCCTGTTCGACGGTCGCGGCGGCTACCTCAAGGAAGCCGAGGGCGACAAGCGGATCCCCGAGATCCAGCCGCTGATCGAGGCCGACCTCGAGCGGTTCGCACCGACCTCAGTCTGAGCGCTCACATCACTGCCGCCGAGAGCGGACGTCAAGGAGGGGCCGAAGCAGGCCTCTCCTTGCGCGTCGGGGGGCGGGCTACAGGCGCTGCTGCACGGCATGGGCGATAGCCCGCCCGTACCGCCACGCTCCGCTGCTCCACACCGCGCACTCGGGAGCCACGCCGTCGCGCACCGGTCCGAGCTGCGGGCAGAAGTGCCCTGTGTCCGGGGCGCGCACCGCGATCACGCCACCCGAGCACCCTCGGGTGGCGTCCTCGAACGGGAGGCACGGGAGGGTGCCGGTCCACTGCCCGGCACCATCGCTGAGCGCCCCGCCGGCGTCGGCGTAGCTCACCGCCGCGCCCTGAGCGCTCCACCGGGCGGCGGCGTCCTGCCACGCCGCGTTGATCGGCGTCCAGAACGACACCCCGTCGAGCCCGATGCTCGGCGGCGACCCGACCAGCAGCACCGGGATGCCCAAGGCGCGGAGGTGGCCGACGACCCAGTCGAGATCGGCCGCGTACATGGCCGCCACCTGGGCCGCGGTCGGCGAGGGACCCAGGCGCCGCGCGCAGGTCGTGAGCGTGTTCCCGGAGAAGGCGATGACGACCATCCGGGTCGGCTCGGTCCTGGCGTTCTCGACGATCCGATTGGAGAAGTCGCACAATGCCGCACCACCCAGGGCTTCGACCCGAGCAGGGTTCGGACCGCGCAGCAACTCCCTGATCGCCGATCGGGCCTCCCACACGAGCGAGTCGCCGTAGACCACCACGACGGGGCCGGGCGGTGGAGGTGGTGCGGTCGTGGTCACCGCCGGGAGCGGCGGCCGGAGCGGCAGCGCCTCGGTTGAGGTCGGCGAGGTGGTGGTCGGTGCCCCTGTGGTCGT
>DATDIY010000189.1:0-5571 GCA_036520815.1 Acidimicrobiales bacterium | reverse complement strand
CACCCGCCCCCTCGGGATGCCTTCCGCCATGGGGCCGAGGGTAGGCCCATGGCCCCTCGCCGCGCCCGCGAAGACGCGAAGGCCACCTTCGGAAGAGCTCAGGCCAGGCGATGTCCCGTCAGGTCAGACGCCCTGGCGCTGGCGGATGATGTTGAGGGCGCCGCCGGCCTTGAACCAGCCGATCTGCTCGTCGTTCATGGTCTGGATGCCCTCGAAGTCGATCGTGGTGCCGTCGGGCTTCACGATCTGGCACTTCACCGGGACGTCGGGGGCGAGATCGGCGAGGCCGAGGACGTTGATGCGGTCGTCCTGCTCGATCAGGTCGTAGGTGGCTGGATCGGCGAAGGTCAACGGCAGCACGCCCTGCTTCTTGAGGTTGGTCTCGTGGATGCGGGCGAAGCTGCGGACCAGTACGACCTTGGCCCCGCGGAACCGGGGCTCCATGGCGGCGTGCTCACGGGACGAGCCCTCGCCGTAGTTCTCGTCGCCGATCGCGATCCAGGGCTGGCCGGCCTCGTGGTAGTGCTTGGCCAGGTCGGGGAACGACCGGGTCGACCCGTCGAGCTGGTCCTTGCCGGTTCCGACCTCGTCGGTGAAGGCGTTGACCGCGCCGATGAAGAGGTTGCCGGAGATGTTCTCGAGGTGGCCGCGGTACTTGAGCCACGGCCCGGCCGCCGAGATGTGGTCGGTGGTGCACTTGCCCTTGGCCTTCATGAGGATGGGCAGGCCGACGAAGTCGTTGCCGTCCCAGGCGTCGAAGGGCTCGAGCAGCTGGAGGCGCTGGGAGTCGGGGGAGACCTTCACCTCGACGCCCGACCGGTCGGCCGGGGGAGCGAGGAAGCCGCTCTCGCCGGGGGTGAACCCCTTGGGTGGGAGCTCGATTCCGACCGGCTCGGCGATGGCGACCGCCTCGCCGTCGGCGTTGGTCAGCGTGTCGGTGGTGGGGTCGAAGTCGACCCGCCCGGCCAGGGCCAGGGCCACGACCGTCTCCGGGGAGGTCACGAAGGCAAGGGTGGAGGCCAGGCCGTCGTTGCGCTTCGGGAAGTTGCGGTTGTAGGAGGTGACGATGACGTTCGCGTCGCCCTCGCTCACGTCGGAGCGGGCCCACTGACCGATGCAGGGGCCGCAGGCGTTGGCCAGGACGGTGGCGCCGATGCGCTCGAGGTCGGCGAGCAGGCCGTCGCGCTCGATGGTGGCGCGCACCTGCTCCGAGCCGGGGGTGACCAGCAGCGGAGACTTGGCCGACACGTTGTTGTCGGCCGCCCAGCGGGCGATCGAGGCGGCCCGGCTGATGTCCTCGTAGGAGGAGTTGGTGCACGAGCCGATCAGCGCCGACGAGATCTCCATGGGCCAGCCCTCGGCCGCGGCCTCGGCGCCGAGCTCGCTGACCTTGCGGGCGCGGTCGGGCGTGTGGGGCCCGTTGATCAGCGGCTTCAGCGTCGAGAGGTCGATCTCGATGACCTGGTCGAAGAAGCGCTCGGGATCGGCGGAGACCTCGTCGTCGGCCCGCAGGTCGTGGGCCACCGCGTTGGCGGCGTCGGCGATCTCCTCGCGGCCGGTGCTCTTGAGGTAGCGGGCCATGGCGTCGTCGTAGGCGAACAGCGACGTGGTGGCGCCTATCTCGGCGCCCATGTTGCAGATCGTCGCCTTGCCGGTGCAGGAGATGGAGTTGGCGCCGGGACCGAAGTACTCGACGATGGCGCCGGTGCCGCCCTTCACGGTGAGGATGCGGGCGACCTCGAGGATGACGTCCTTGGGGGCCGACCATCCGGACAGCTCACCGGTGAGCTTGACGCCGATGAGCTTGGGCCAGCGCACGTTGAACGGGTAGCCCGTCATCACGTCGACCGCGTCGGCGCCACCCACACCGATGGCGATGGTGCCGAGACCGCCGGCGTTGGGCGTGTGGCTGTCGGTGCCGATCATCATCCCGCCGGGGAAGGCGTACTGCTCGAGCACGACCTGGTGGATGATGCCCGAGCCGGGCTTCCAGAAGCCGATGCCGTACTTGGCCGACACCGACTCGAGGAAGTCGTAGACCTCGGCGTTGGTCTCGACCGCGTTGGCGAGGTCGATGCGTCCCTCGCTCTTGGCCTGGATGAGGTGGTCGCAGTGCACGGTCGAGGGCACGGCGGCCTCGTCGAGCCCGGCGGTCATGAACTGCAGCAGCGCCATCTGGGCGGTGGCGTCCTGCATCGCAACGCGGTCGGGATCGAGGTCGGTGTAGCTGCGGCCGCGCTCCAGGCCGCCGGTCTCGGGATCGCGGAGGTGGTTGATCAGCACCTTCTCGGCGAAGGTGAGTGGGCGCCCGAGGCGTTCCCGTCCCAGCGCCACCCGCTCGGCGAGGTGCCCGTAGACGCCGTTGATGAGCTCGATCGGGGTGTTGGCGGCGACTGGCATTGAGCTCGACCTTTCGGTGCGGTGTGGCCTCGCCGCTTCTTGGGCGAGGAGGCCGTGAGGGGAAAACGGGCCGGCTCTTGTGAACGCTGCCCGATGTAGACAAGTATAGGACAAGTGCGTCAGACCCGGTACGAGAGCATCGCCGACGACCTGCGTGAGCGTCTCCAGGCGGGCGACCTCGGATCGTCGCGAGTCCTCCCCAGCGAGTCCGCGCTGTCCGAACAGTACGCGGCCAGCCGGGTGACCGTCCGCCGAGCGCTCGAGATCCTCCGGGACGAAGGGCTGGTCGATTCGAGACAGGGCTTCGGGTGGTTCGTCCCGACCGACCCGCTCCGCCAGACCCTCGGGCGGCTGGGCACGATCGAGCGCCAGCTGTCCGACGAGGGTGTCGAATCCACCCGCCGGGTGCTCGACTTCCGGTTCGTGACCGCGCCGGCCCGCGCCCGCCAGGTCCTCGGGTGCGACTCGGTCCTTCGGGTGCGGCGGCTCAACCTGGCCGACGGTGAGCCGTTCGCGCTGGTCACCGTGTGGTGCCCCGAGCAGTACGGCGCCGAGCTGAGCCGGGCCGACGTGGAGCGCTCACCGTTCTACGAACTGCTGCCGGTGCCGTTGGGCGGCGCCACCCAGACGATCGGGGCGGCCCTGGCGACCGCGGCCGAGGCCGACCTCCTGCAGGTGCCCTCCGGTTCGGCGGTGCTGCGCTGCGAGCGCACCACCCGCTCGGTCGAGGAGATCCCGGTGCTGCTCTCGGAGCACGTGTTCCCCGCCCATCTCACGGTGTTCGAGGTCGACCTGCCCCACGTCGAGGCCTCGATGGCACCCACGGGTCTGCGCCTGGTCGAATGACCGAACCGCGGCTGACCCTCAGCCGGAGTTGTTGACCACGTCCATGAAGCGGTCGCGGAACTCCGGGCTGAGGATGAGCAGCAGGATGTAGAGCACGGACACGGCCAGTCCGATGGCGCCGAGCACGACCGCTGCGATGGCCAGACCTTCACCGGTGCGGGCGCCGTTCGACCGCTCGATCTTGCGGCGGGCGCTGACGCCGAGCCAGATGGCGATCGGGCCGAGGACGACGCCGAACAGACCGACGAATCCGCACACCAGGGAGAGGATCCCGAGCACGAGTGCGGTCACCGCGGTGCCTTCGCGGCGGGGCGGATCCCAGGGGTTCGCCCCAGCCCAGTTGCCGTAGCCGGGTTGCGACCCGGGCATCCCGGGCGGCGGCGCCTGGCCGGGAGCGCCGTACGCCCCCGGCGGCGGGGAACCGGGCCACTGGGGTGCGCCGGGCGCAGGAGGCGGTGCCTGTTGGCCCGGCCACGCCGGGTTGGATGGCGGCGGAGCTGACGGTTGCGGATCGGCCCAGGGGCTGCTCGGGGGCTCCTCCGGGCGGGCCGGTTGCCGGCCCGGCCAGGCCGGGTTGGTGGTGGGCTCGGCCGGTGCAGGCGGTGTGGTCGGGATCGACGCGGTGGGCGGGGCCGACTCGGTGGGAGCAGCAGGCTCGCTCGGGAAGTCCGGCGGGAAGTCGTCCGGCGTCGGGTTGGCAGGCGGGCGGTCCTCCGGCCCGAGGGGGTTGCCCCACGGGTCCCGGGGGACGTCGTCGCCGGCCGTCTCGCTCATCGCGGGCGAGGCTACCGGGTTGCCGGGGTGCCCTCTCGACGGCTCCGCAGCAGGTGGAGGACGCCGGCGCCCACCGCAGTGGGCACCAAAACGACCAGGAGGTCGAGCAGCGTCGGTCGCACCGGTCGGTCGGTCGCCAGGGCCGTGCTGGCCAGCACCATCAGGCCCAGATTGCGGGCGATCTCGATCCCGGACAGCGGTGCGCCGGCGGAGGCACCGAAGCAGGCGCACGGGGCACGGACCCCGGCACGGAGGCGACCGATGAGGAAGGTGGTGAAGAAGGCGAGGGTCACGAGGGCGGAGATCGCACCGCCGGCGGGGACGATCAGGAGGAGCACCGCCACCGCCAGTTCGGTCACCGGCACCATTCGGGCGAACAGCTCGACCTGGGGGATCCCGAGGCGCTCGAACCCGTCGGCGGTGGCTCGCAGGTCGCGCAACTTGGCCATCGCCGCCACGGCGAACACCGCGGCCACGACGACCGCGGCGGTGTAGCCGATCCCGGACGCCGTCACCCGCACAGTCTCCCAGGCTTCCGACCACCGACCCCGAGATCCCCTCTCCCCGAAAGGTGGCTCACCTGGTGCGGCCGGCGGGACGTGGTGAGCCAGCTTGGGAGACGTCAGGCGGTGGACACGCGGCGGGCGGCGGTGTCGACCAGGGTCTCGGCCCGGGTGCGCGGCACCACGTGCCAGAGCTGCTCGGTGAGCTCGTCCCAGTTCGACAGGACGAGGCGCCCCCGGGGGGATCCGGTGAGCTCGACGTGGCGGAGGACGAGCTCGCGCAGCTCGTCGAGGTCGTCGTGCTCGGGACGCAGGACGGCGACGAGGTCGGGGTTCACCCGGGTGAGCACCCGCTCGACGAGCGGATCCCAGACGTAGGCCTGTCCGCCGGTCATCCCGGCACCGAGGTTGTACCCGATGCGCCCCAGCACGACGACGGTGCCGCCGGTCATGTACTCGCAGCAGTGGTCGCCCACGGCCTCCACCACCGCGACCGCGCCCGAGTTGCGCACGGCGAAGCGCTCACCCACGGCGCCGGCGACGAACAGCTCGCCTCTCGTCGCTCCGTAGAGGCAGGTGTTCCCGGCGAGAACGGTGGACGAACCGCGGCCGGTGCCGTCGGCGAGGGTCTTGTCGTCGGCCGGAGGACGGATGGCGATGACGCCTCCTCCCATCCCCTTGCCGACGTAGTCGTTGGCCTCGCCCACCAGCTCGAGCTCGACCCCGGCGCCGAGGAAGGCGCCGAAACTCTGGCCGGCGGACCCGTCGAAGCGGACCCGGGCCGATCCCCGAGGGGCTTCGGCGCCGAACTCGAGCGCCAGGGCTCCGGAGAGCGCAGCACCGATCGAGCGCTCCGAGTTGGTGATCGGATAGGCGAGTTGGATCTGGTCGCCGTCCCAGATGTCGCGGAAGCCGTCGGCGAGGAGCTGGTCGCCGAGGCGGCTGCGCGGATCCTGCAGCTGGATGCGCTCCACGAAGTGGCGGGGCTCGTCGAGGTGCTCTGGCGCCTCGACGAGGAAGGCCAGGTCGAGGGCGTCGACGCGCGGAT
>DATDIY010000188.1:0-7423 GCA_036520815.1 Acidimicrobiales bacterium | reverse complement strand
ACCGCCGGTGCCCGCAGACGCCGGCCTGCGAACCGGGTGAGGTGCCGCCCCCACAGCACCCGCGCCGGCTCGACCAGCCCGGCGGTCACCAGCGCGGCGTGGCCTGGCGGCAGCTCGGGTGGCGGCGCGGCCGGGTCCGGGGGATCGACGGAGTCGAGGAGGTCCCGGACGAACGGCACGAGGGCGTAGAACTCGTCACGGAAGCCCGCCGTCGCACGCGCCCGGGTTCCCAGCAGCTCGCGATCGTCGAGATCGACCGCCGGGACCCCCGTCGCCGACGCCACGACCGGAGCCCAGCTCCCGGCCCGGGCCAGCCGGGACCGCGACACGGATCCGGCGACGCGGAGCTCATCCCCCACCCGCACCACCACGGGTGCCGGCTCCTGCGAGGAGATCTCCGCCGCCGCGAACGGATCGACCACCCGCAACATCGGCGCGCACACATCGACGGCGGCACCGAACACCCGCTCCTCGGCGACCCACACCTCCACCAGCACGGCCATCTCGTCGAGTCGGTGGCGCACCACCCCGGCGTCGCGAGACGCGAGGAACGACAGCGGCTGGATGAGCGAGATCCGGGCGCCTGGCGCGCTGGCCAGCGCCGCCTTCACCAGGAACAGGCCAGCGGTGTCGGCATAGCCCGGGGCGGCGCCGCCGAGGAGCGCTCGGGCCGCGGCGGCAGTCGCCTCGTCGCGCGCAGTGACGCGGTCCAGCTGACCGGCGAAGGGCGGGTTGCCCACGACGAGCTGGAGGTGCCCCTCCCCCGGCCACGGGCCGAGCAGGGCGTCACCGACGACGACGCGCTCGACCAGCCCGCGGGCCGCCTCGACCAGGGCATCGCCGTGCAAGCCCGAACCGGCCGCCCACGCCACGACTTCGACCCGCGCCACCTCCACCGCCACCGGATCGAGGTCGAGACCGTGGAGCGAGGCCAGGACCCGGGCGGGATCTGCCCCTCGCGTCGCGAGGTGCTCGGCCACCGCAACCAGGAAGACGCCGCCACCACAGCTCGGGTCGCAGACCAGCGGGACCATCCCGTCCCCGGTCGCGATGGCGTCGTCGCGACCCTCGGTCGGCCCGAGCACGCGAGCCACGAGGGCCGAGGCCACCGACGCCGGCGTGTAGTGCACCCCGTTGCGGCGGCGGTGGTCGTCGTCGAGGAGGTCCTCGTGCAGCTCACCGAGCGATCGCTCGCCGTCGCCTTCAGCGACGTCCGTCGCCTCCTCCACCGGTTCGGCGAGCAGCGGCAGATGGATGGCGAGCACGGCCAGGGTGGGGTCGTCGACCCCAGCGGCGCGCAGCTCGGCGACGGCGCGGGCCGCCAGTCGTCCCCACGCGGGGTGCGCCCCCGTGGTGGTCATCGAGCGGTGTGGCTCAGGCGACCGCAGTGTCGTCGCGGGGATCCCAGGTGGCGAGATCCTTCAGGCGCGTGTCGTTCGAGAACACCTCGACGATCGGCTGGTCGATCTTCAGGCGCTTGAGCAGGCGCTTCACCGGCAGCTCCTCGTTCCACATCACGAGGGTGACGACGACGCCGCTCTCACCGGCACGAGCGGTGCGGCCGGAGCGGTGGACGTAGTCCTTGCTGTCCTCGGGCGGGTCGTAGTGGATGACCACGTCGATCTCGTCCACGTGGATGCCCCTGGCGGCGACGTCGGTGGCCACCAGCGCGTGCAGCTTCCCGTCGGCGAAGTCCTTGAGGGCCTTCTCGCGGTGGCTCTGGCGCAGGTCGCCGTGGATCGATGCGGCGTCGACGCCTTCGCGGCGGAGGTCGGACGCAACCCGATCGGCGGCCCGCTTGGTGCGCACGAAGACGATGGTGCGGGTCGCCCCGCTGACGATGGCCGCCGCCACCTTCACCTTGTCCATGTCGTGGACCGCGAGGAAGCGGTGCTGCATCTCGTCGACGGTGACCTCCTCGGACACCACCTCGTGCATGACCGGATCGGCCTGGTACCGCTTGATGAGCGTGTCGACCACGCCGTCGAGGGTGGCCGAGAAGAGCAGCGTCTGGTGCTGACCGGGGATGTGGCGCAGGATCCACTCGACCTGCGGCAGGAACCCCATGTCGGCCATGCGGTCGGCCTCGTCGAGCACCACCTGGTCGACGTCGTCGAGGAAGATCTCCTTGCGCTCGATCATGTCGATCATGCGGCCCGGCGTCGCCACGACGACCTCGACGCCCTTCTGGAGGTCCTTGATCTGGGTCTCCATGCGGGCGCCGCCATAGATCGCCGACACGCGGGTGCCCCGGGCCGCGCCCAGCGGCGCCAGCTCTTCTTTCACCTGCACGGCCAGCTCGCGGGTGGGGACCAGGATGAGGGCCCGGGGACGACGGGGCTCGGCCGCCTTGACCCGCTCGAGCACGGGCAGGCCGAAGGCGAGGGTCTTGCCCGACCCTGTCTTGGCCTTGCCGCACACGTCACGGCCGGCGAGGGCGTCCGGGATGGTGAGCGCCTGGACGGGGAACGGGGACGTGCGCCCCATCTTTTCGAGCGCGGCGACGAAATCGGGCGAGACGCCCAGATCGGAGAATGACGGCATGCGGGCCTCAGAGGGGGTTCGGGGAGTGGTCCGCCGACCGTCGGTCGGGGTGCCCACACCGTTGTCACGACGCACCTCGGCGCCGCAGGGTGGCCGGTCGGCCACCACGGATCGTGGGAATCCTACCGCCTCGACCCCGGAAACCCCGGATCCGCCCACCCGCTCGGGCCCGTCAACCCGTTCTGGTGGAGGTTCGCGCGGCCCAGGCACGAGCAGACCTCCACCAGAACGGCAGCGGGGAGAAGGGAGCGGGTCAGGCGGGGAGGGTGGCCACGATGGCCTGGACCACCTCGTCGGCCTCCGGTTCGACCCCGGGACGGAACCGGGCCACGACCTTCCCACCCGGCGCCACCAGGAACTTCTCGAAGTTCCACTGGATGTCGCCGGACTCTCCGGCGCCGTCGGGCGTCTGAGTGAGCTCCTGGTACAGCGGGTGGCGGCCCTCGCCGTTGACCTCGATCTTCTCGGTCAGCGGGAAGGTGACCCCGTAGGTGGTGGAGCAGAAGGTCTGGATCTCCTCGGCGGTGCCTGGCTCCTGGCCCATGAACTGGTTGCACGGGACGCCCAGCACGGTGAAGCCCTTGTCGCCGTAGGTGGTCTGGAGGCGCTCGAGGCCCTCGTACTGGGGGGTGAGACCGCACTTCGACGCCACGTTGACGACGAGCACCGTCGTGTCGTCGAAGGCGTGCAGGTCGGCAGGGGTGCCGTCGAGGAAGTCGATGGGTGCGTCGTAGAGCGCCACGGGCGCCTCCTTGGATCGGTCCGGCGGCCCTCGGGACCGACGGAGACTCGGGATCGAAGTGCTGAACGCCTCGATCATCGCCGGTATGCCGGGCCATCTGGCCCATCTCGGTCAAGCCCAGGTCAGCGCATGCCGACTGACAGACCAGAGATCCCATGCCAGAACTGCGCCTTCGATCCGTCGCTCCCGGTCAGCCCGAGGACGTCCGGTGAGCCAACAATGGGCCCAAGCGCGAGCCCGGCGCGCCCTTGCGGAAGCCGGCCTCGACTACGTCATGCCGCTCCAGCGCGCCGACAGCGTGACCAACGAGGTGTGGCTCTCCGACGAGTACGTGATCCGGGTCAACCGTCGACCCAACCAGCGCCTTCGGCGCGAGGCGTTCCTGGGCCCGCTGCTGCCCTCCGACGTCAACTACCCCGAGATCGTCGCCTACGGGGGTGAGGTGGGAGCCGACTGGCTGATCGTGCGCCGCCAGCCCGGCGAGGTCCTCGCCCGACGGTGGCCGGGGATGTCGACGGGCGAGCGGCGCAGCGCCACCCGCCAGCTCGCGGTGCTGCTCCGCAGCCTCCACCAGTTCCGCACCCCCGACGACCTGCCCCCGATCGACGCCGCCCCCCAGCTGCTCGCCGACCGGGAGTACGCACCGGTCGAGCCGTTGATCGTGGCCCTGCGCAGCCTCGAGGGGATGCCCTACGTCGATCCCCGCATGCTGATCTCGGCCATGGAGCTGGTGCAGGACACCCAGCACGTGCTCGAGCCGTTCGACACCAGTCGGCTGGTGCACGGCGACCTGCACTTCGAGAACGTGCTCTGGGACGGGCGGGCGATCACTGCCGTGCTCGACTTCGAGTGGGCCCGAGGCGGCCCCGACGACCTCGACCTCGACGTGCTGCTGCGCTTCTGCGCGTACCCGTACCTGCACGTCGCCGACGACTACGAGGCGTTGACCCTCTCGAAGGACTACGCCCCGGTGCCGTACTGGCTGGCCGAGGACTACCCCGAGCTGTTCACGCACCCGAACCGTCTGGAGCGGATGCGGCTCTACTGCATCGCCTACGACGTGCGCGAGCTGCTGACCTTCCCGCCGCCGCGGCCCCCGGCGCAGCTGTCGCCGCACCACCCCGTGAACCGCCTCGACCGCACGGTGCGCGGCATCTCCCACCTCGACCGGCTGGCCGACGGGCTCGATCCCGAGCTGCCGTGGGACTTCAGGTCGGTGGCGGGTCCTCCCCTGGCTCGTCGCTGACCAGACTCGACGCCGGCTCTCCCCGAGGCGATTCCTCCGGCGACGACTCCTTCGGAGACGGCTCCTCGGGAGACGGTTCCTCGGACCAGCGGTGGCCGTCGAGGTAGGGCTCGTCGCTGTCGTCGGGACGCCGGCGCAGCCCGCGGGCGACCAACGCCACGACCGCCCCGCCGATGCCGAGGATCGACATCCAGATGTTGACCCGCAGCCCGAGGATCTCGCTGGCCGTGTCGATGCGCATCGCCTCGATCCAGAGGCGTCCGAGGAAGTACCCGCCGACGTAGAGCGCCAGCAGGTTGCCGGGCCGGACCGAGCGCTTGCGGTCGATCCAGATCAGGAGCGCGAACAGCGCCAGGTTCCAGAGCATCTCGTAGAGGAACGTCGGATGGAACGTGGTCGAGCCGATGTACTCGGTCGGCCGGTGCTCTGGATCTATCTCGACCCCCCACGGCAGGCTCGTCGGCCCGCCGAAGAGCTCCTGGTTCCACCAGTTGCCGAAGCGTCCGATGGCCTGGGCCAGCGGGAGCCCCGGGATCAGCGCGTCGAGGCCGACCGACAGGCGCCAGCCCCGGCGGTGGGCGACCCACACGCCGACGGCGATGCCAGCCGCCATGCCACCGGGGATGCCGAGACCGCCCTCCCAGATCTTGAAGGCGTCCTTCCAGTTGCCGCCCGAGTACAGGCGGTCCCAGTCAGTGATCACGTGGTACAGCCGGGCCCCGATCAACCCGGCCGGAACCGCCCAGAACGCGATGGCGTAGACGTCGTCGGGGTCCCCGCCCCGGGCCCGCCACCGCCACCGGCCGAGCTCCACGGCAGCCACGACGCCGATGGCGATCATCAGGCCGTACATGTGCAGCGGCCCGAGCTGGTTGGAGCCGGGACTCGGGATGGAGGCGAGCAACATCACGCCGGAGAGGCTGGCACGTTCAGCCGGCCAACGCCTCTGGGCCCACCGCGTAGAGGTCCTCGAAGCCGGCCTGCACCGCCGGGGCGAGCCCGATCACCGCAGGCAGCAGGTTCTCGGCGTAGAACCGGGCGACCACGATCCGGGCTCGCAGGTGCTCGGTGTCGCCGGTGCCGGCGCCCAGCTCGGAGCGGGCGGCGAGGGCGGCCTCGGCGAGGTAGCGGCCCCCCACGAGGAGGCTGAACATGCGCAGGAACGGAGTCGCCCCGGCCAGGGCCTGGCGGACGTCCTCGAGCCCGTTCTTGGTGAGCCAGTCGACGGCCTCGTCGACCGCGGCGAGAGCGGCTCCGAGGCGCTCGCGCACCGGCGCCAGCTCTTCGCCGGCCTCGGCCAGCGCCGAGTCGAGACCCCGCACCCCCTCGAGGAAGTCGGCCATCACGCCTCCGGCGCGCAGCCCGAGCTTGCGACCCACGAGGTCCATCGCCTGGATCCCGTTGGTGCCTTCGTAGATGGCGGTGATGCGAGCGTCGCGGAAGTGCTGCGGCACCCCCGACTCCTCGATGTAGCCCATGCCTCCGTAGACCTGGATGGCGAGCGAGGTGACCTCGATGCCCATGTCGGTGCCGAACGCCTTCGACACCGGTGTGAGCAGCTCGACGAGCTCCTGATGGCGGACTCGCACGTCGGCGTCGGGGTGGTGCTTGGCCAGGTCGATCGCCTCGGCGTTGGTGTAGATGATCGCCCGCAGTGCGTCGATCAGAGCCTTCATCGTGAGCAGCATGCGGCGCACGTCGGGGAGCTCGATGATCAGCGAGGGCTCACCGGCCGACGCGCCCGGGGCCTGACCCTGGCGCCGCTCCTGGGCGTACTGCAGCGCGTCCTGGTAGGCGCGCTCGGCGAGGGCGAGGCCCTCGAGCCCGACCGACAGCCGGGCGTTGTTCATCATCGTGAACATGTAGCGCATGCCCTGGTTGGGCTCGCCGATGAGATGGCCGACCGCTCCTTCGCCGTGCTCGCCGTAGCTCATCACGCAGGTGGGGCTGGCCTTGATGCCCATCTTGTGTTCGACCGACACGCAGGTGACGTCGTTGCGCTCACCCAGCTCGCCGTCGTCGTCGACGAGGAACTTGGGAACGATGAAGCACGAGATGCCCTTTGTGCCGGGGGGCGCGTCGGGGACCCGGGCCAGCACCAGGTGGACGATGTTCTCGGCCAGGTCGTGCTCGCCCCAGGAGATGAAGATCTTGGTTCCGGAGATGCGCCACGTTCCGTCGTCGGCGGGCACCGCCCGGGTGCGGAGAGCCCCGACATCGGAGCCGGCCTGCGGTTCGGTCAGGTTCATGGTGCCGGTCCACTCGCCGGTGACCATCTTCCTCAGGAAGCGCTCCTTCTGCTCCTCGGTGCCGTGGTGCACGAGCATGTCGATGGCGCCCTGGGTCAGCAGCGGAGCGAGGGAGAACGACAGGTTCGCCGACGAGATGAGCTCCTGCATGGCGATGCCGACGAGCCAGGGGAAGCCCCCGCCGCCGTAGTCGCCGGGGAACGGCACGCCGCCCCACCCAGCCTCGACGTAGCGCCGATAGGCGTCGACGAAGCCGGTCGGGGTGCGGACCTCGTTGGCGGACGGCTCGAAGGTGCTGCCCTCGACGTCGCCCACGCGGTTCAGCGGGGCGACGACCTCCTCCACGAAGCGTGCGTTCTCGGACAAGACGCCGTCGACGGTGTCGCGATCGAGTCCGTCGAAGTCGGGCAGAGCGCACAGGGTGTCGAGGTCGGTGACGTGATCGAGGACGAAGCGGATGTCTCGGAGGGGTGCTCGATAGTCGGCCACGATTCGAGGGTAGACCCGTGCGAACCCGGCAACTCGGCGTTCCCGCTCAGTTCGCGCGCCCGACCCCGTTCGCTCACGGGCCGACTCCGCGGACGCCGACCGCGCACGCTCTCGGGACCGGCGCGAGAGGAATCGCTCAGTGGTCGTCGTCGT
>DATDIY010000187.1:0-9326 GCA_036520815.1 Acidimicrobiales bacterium | reverse complement strand
CGGGGATGTTCTCGCCCTTGACGATGGCCTCGTAGACCTTCACGCGGCCGAGCACGTCGTCGGACTTGATGGTGAGCAGCTCCTGCAGGCAGTAGGCGGCGCCGTAGGCCTCGAGGGCCCACACCTCCATCTCGCCGAACCTCTGGCCGCCGAACTGGGCCTTACCGCCGAGGGGCTGCTGGGTGATCATCGAGTACGGGCCGGTCGACCGGGCGTGGATCTTGTCGTCCACGAGGTGGGCCAGCTTCAGGATGTACACGACCCCGACGGTGATCGGGTTGTCGTAGAGCTCACCGGTGCGCCCGTTGTAGAGCGGGGTCTTGCCGTTGTCCTGCATGAGCCGGCCGCCATCGCCGTAGCGGGGGTCGGTGGCCTCGGGCTGCAGGTTCTGGAAGATGGTCTGGATCGTCGGGTGCTTCCCGGCGGCCTCGACCTCGTCCCAGTGAGCACCGTCGAAGACGGGGGTGGCGACCAGCGTGGACGGCGGCGTCGTGGGCCGGGTCTTGGCTTCCGTGCCGCGGATCGGCCCCTGGCCGACGGTCTTGCCGTCGACGGACCAGCCGTACCGGGCGGCGTAGCCGAGATGCGCCTCGAGGACCTGGCCCACGTTCATGCGGGAAGGGACGCCGAGGGGGTTGAGGATGATGTCGACGGGGGTGCCGTCGGCGAGGAAGGGCATGTCCTCCAACGGGAGGATCTTGGAGATGACGCCCTTGTTGCCGTGACGACCGGCGAGCTTGTCGCCCACGCTGATCTTGCGCTTCTGGGCGACGTACACCCGGACCAGCTGGTTGACACCCGGCGGCAGCTCGTGGCTCTCGTCACGGCTGAACACCTTGACGTCGATGACCTTGCCCTGCTCACCGTGGGGCACCTTCAGCGAGGTGTCGCGCACCTCGCGGGCCTTCTCACCGAAGATCGCCCGCAGGAGGCGCTCCTCCGGGGTCAGCTCGGTCTCGCCCTTCGGCGTGACCTTGCCCACGAGGACGTCGCCCGCACCCACCTCGGCGCCGACGCGGATGATGCCGCGCTCGTCGAGGTCGGCGAGGATCTCGTCGGAGAGGTTCGGGATGTCCCGGGTGATCTCCTCCGGACCGAGCTTGGTGTCACGGGCGTCGATCTCGTGCTCGTGGATGTGGATCGACGTGAGCACGTCGTCCTTCACCAGGCGCTCGGAGAGGATGATGGCGTCCTCGAAGTTGTAGCCCTCCCACGGCATGAAGGCGACGACGAGGTTCTTGCCCAGTGCCAGCTCACCGTTGTCGGTCGAAGGGCCGTGGGCGAGGATGTCGCCCTTCGACACCTTCTGGCCCTCCGCCACACAGGGCTTCTGGTTGATGCAGGTGTCCTGGTTGGAGCGCTCGAACTTGAGCAGTCGGTAGACCTTGCGGCCCTGCGACTTGTACTCGACGGTGATGGTGTTGCCGTCGACCTCGCCGACCACGCCGTCGTCGATGGCCAGGATCATGTCGGCCGCGTCGCGTGCGGCGCGCGACTCGACGCCGGTGCCGATGTACGGGGCCTCGGCCCGAAGCAGCGGCACCGCCTGCTTCTGCATGTTGGCGCCCATGAGCGCCCGGTTGGCGTCGTCGTGCTCGAGGAACGGGATCAGCGCGGTGCCCACCGAGACGATCTGCTTCGGCGAGACGTCCATCAGCTGGACCTCGTTCGGCGGCACGTTGGAGATCTCCGTGGTGGCACCGAAGAAGACGTCGCGCTCGAGCATGAGCTTGAGCTCGCCGAGGGTGGCGGCCTGGGGCGAGCGGCGCACCAGGACGCGGTCGGCCCTGAAGGAGCCGTCGGGGTTGAGGGGAGCGTTCGCCTGGGCGACGACGTACTCCTCCTCCTCGTCGGCGGCCAGGTAGACGATCTCGTCGGTGACCTTGCCCTTGACGACCTTGCGGTAGGGCGACTCGATGAAGCCGAACTCGTTCACCCTGGCGAAGGTGGCCAGGGCGCCGATGAGACCGATGTTCGGGCCCTCCGGGGTCTCGATCGGGCACATCCGGCCGTAATGGCTGAAGTGCACGTCGCGGACCTCGAAGCCGGCGCGCTCACGGGAGAGGCCGCCCGGGCCGAGGGCCGAGAGGCGACGGCGGTGGGTGAGGCCCGACAGCGGGTTCACCTGGTCCATGAACTGCGACAGCTGGGAGGTCCCGAAGAACTCCTTGATCGCAGCGACCACCGGACGGATGTTGATGAGCGTCTGGGGTGTGATCGCCTCGACGTCCTGGGTGGTCATGCGCTCGCGCACCACCCGCTCCATGCGGGAGAGGCCGATGCGGACCTGGTTCTGGATGAGCTCGCCGACCGAGCGGATACGACGGTTGGCGAAGTGGTCCTGGTCGTCGAGGCGGTAGCCCGGCTCGGCGTTCACCAGGTTCAACAGATAGGTGGTGGCGGCCAGGACCTCCGCCGGGGTGAGCACCGGCTGGTCGAGCTCGGGGCGCTCGAGCTCGATGCCGAACAGGCTCTCGATCTTGTCGAGCTCGGGGCCGAGCTTGCGGTTGAGCTTGTACCGGCCGACCCGGGAGAGGTCGTAGCGACGGCTCTCGAAGAAGGCGTTGCGGAAGTAGGCCTTGGCCGACTCCACCGACGGCGGCTCGCCCGGACGGGCTCGCTTGTAGATCTCGACGAGCGCTTCGTCCTGGGTGGGAGCCAGGTCGCGGTCCTTCTCCCACTGCCCCTCGAGGAAGTCGAAGTGGCGCACGAACCGGTCGAGGAATCCGGGATGGTTCTCCTCGTCGTAGCCGAGGGCCCGGAGCAGCACGAACAGGCTGAGGCGACGCTTGCGGGCGACGCGGGCGCCGGCGGTGACGTCCTTGCCCGGCTTCTGCTCGACGTCGAACTCGATCCACTCACCGCGGTACGGGTGGATGGTGCCGGTGACCAGCTGGTGCTTCTGGAGGTTTCGGAGGCGGAAGCGCTCACCGGGCTGGAAGATCACACCCGGGGAACGGACGAGCTGGGAGACCACGACCCGCTCGGTGCCGTTGATCACGAACGTGCCCTTGTTCGTCATCATGGGGAAGTCCCCCATGAAGACGGTCTGCTCCTTGATCTCGCCGGTGGAGGCGTTCATGAAGCGGGCCCGCACGGAGATCGGCGCAGAGAAGGTCATGTCCTTCTCTTTGCACTCCTCGACGGAGAACTTGGGCGGTGGCCGCAGGTCCTCGTCGTCGGGATCGAACTCCAGCTCGAGCTGCAAGGTCTCGGTGAAGTCCTTGATCGGGCTGATGTCACGGAAGGTCTCAGCGAGACCCTGGTGCAGGAACCACTCGAACGATTCGCGCTGGATGGCGATCAGATCGGGCAGCTCGAGCGTTTCGTCGAGGTTGGCGAACGAATAGCGTTCCCGGACGGTCGAGCGAGCAGGCAAGGATGACTCCTCGGTAGAGCGGGCAGGCCACATTCAGGCCGACGGGCGCGGTTCGACGTCAAAGACGGAGGGCGGCGCACCTGGGCGAGAGCGGCAACCTGGAATCCTAGGGCCTGCGCGCGTGGAAGAGCAACCCAGGGATCGAAGGATCCGGGCGCTCACTCGGGGGATCATCCACTTCTACCCCGGTCAGATTGAGCGGCACGGTAAAGGAAACCGGCGATTCGGTCAAGCATTCGGGCGCTCTAGGCGCCCACGGTGCGCGCGTGCCAGGACGCGGACCGGCCCGCCCCGGAGGGCGGGCCGGCGTCCTGGCACGGCCGGAGCCGTGGTGACTACTTGACCTCGACCGAGGCGCCAGCGCCCTCGAGGGCGGCGAGGGCCTTGTCGGCCTCTTCCTTGGTCACGCCCTCGAGCACGGGCTTCGGGGCGCCGTCCACGAGGTCCTTGGCCTCCTTGAGACCGAGGCTCGTGAGCGCACGGACCTCCTTGATGACCTGGATCTTCTTGTCGCCGGCACCGGTGAGGATGACGTCGAACTCGGTCTTCTCCTCCGCAGCGGCCTCGCCACCGCCGCCGGCGGCGGGGGCGGCGGCCACGGCAACGGGGGCCGCGGCGGTGACGCCGAACTTGTCTTCGAAGTCCTTCAGCAGCTCGCTGAGCTCGAGCACGGACATGCCTGCGATGGCATCGAGGATCTCTTCCTTGGTGGCCATGATCTAGTTCTCCTGGGTGTCAGCCGCGGCGTCGGCCGGGGCAGCGTCGTCGGTGTCGGACACGGCCTCGGCGGCCGCGTCGTCGGTGTCAGGCGCGGCCTCAGCGGCAGCGTCAGTGGCGGTGGGGGCCTCGTCGGCCTCCGATTCGGTCGCTTCGGCGACGGGCGGGGGCTCCGAGGCGGGGGCACCGGGGGCGCCGCCCTTCTCGATGAGCGCCTGGAGCCCGTAGGCGAAGTCCCTCGGAAGGGCCTGGAGCAGGCCGGCGAACTGCTGCATCGGGGCGGCCATGAGGCCGGCCAGCCTGGCGAGCAGCTCCTCGCGGGGAGCGACCTCGGCGAGGGCCTTGGCGTCAGCGGCAGTGAGCAGCTTGTCGCCGAGGACACCACCCTTCACCACCAGGTTGGGGTTGCCCTTCGCGAACTCGCGCAGGGCCTTGGCCACGGTGACGGGGTCGCCGCCACCGGCCGGAACGAAGGCGATGGCAGTCGGGCCGGTGAGCTGGTCGTCCAGTTCCAGACCGAGGTCACGGGCGGCGAAGCGAACCAGGGTGTTCTTGTACACCTTGTACTCGCCACCGGCCTCGCGCAGGGCACGGCGCAGGGCGGCGAGCTCGCCGACGTTGATACCGCGGTACTCGGTGAGCAGGACGGCGTCGGCGTCGCTGAAGCGCTGTCGCACCTCGTCGACGACGGCCACCTTCTCCGGTCTCGGGTTGTCCATCGCACCTCCTCTCAAATCGTCTCGAGCCGAGGCTCTCGGTGTGCAGGGATGGCGCCGGATGGCGCCGTGGCCGTGAGGCCGGGGTGGGTGCGGAGCACCCGTGCCCCGCCAACGGCTCTCGTGTCCTGCGGAGAGACGACGACGGGGCGTCCGCCGCTTGCGCGCGAACGCCCCGTGGTGCGGAGGTTCGCCTCGTCAGGTGGGCCTGCCGCACCGCTCCGTGACTGCGAGTGGTGGGGGTTGGCCCGTTACGCCCCGAGGGGCACCGGATATCTGCGGCGAGCGGATTCGATTGTGTTCCGGCCGGAGCCGGGAGATCAGGGGGGCGAGGCTACCGGGCCGACTTCGTGCCCGGCAACGTCGGGTCAGGCGGCGCCGGGCTCGTCGACGGTGAGCATGCGCTGAGGATCGATCTGGATACCCGGGCCCATCGTCGAGGAGAGCGTGACGCGCCGGACGTAGCGGCCCTTGGAGGAAGCCGGCTTGGCCCGCTCGAGCTCCTCGAGCACGGCCCGGAGGTTGGCGGCGAGAGCCGGAACCTCGAAGCTCACCTTGCCGATGGGCACGTGGACGTTGCCGTTCCGGTCGGTGCGGTACTCGACCTTGCCACCCTTGAAATCGGTGACGGCCTTGCCCACATCGGTGGTGACGGTGCCGGTCTTCGGGTTGGGCATGAGGCCACGGGGCCCGAGGGACCGGCCCAGCTTGCCCACCTGGGGCATGAGGTCCGGCGTGGCGATGGCCACGTCGAAGTCGAGCATTCCGCCCTCGACCTGGGCGACGAGGTCCTCGGCACCGACGAGATCGGCACCCGCCTCGCGGGCCTCGGCAGCGGCGTCACCAGCGGCGAACACCGCCACCCGGACGTCGGTACCGGTACCCGATGGCAGGGCGACGGTGCCCCGGACCATCTGGTCGGCCTTCCGAGGATCGACCCCGAGACGCACGGCCAGCTCGACGGTCTCGTCGAAGCTCGCCGAGGCCAGGCGCTTCACCAACTCGACCGCTTCGAGCGACCCGTTCAGTCGGGTGCGGTCGTACCGACGCGGGGCGTCGGTGTACTTCTTTCCGTGTGTCGCCATGTCGGCTCCCTCGGATCAGGCAGCCGACGGTGGGTCGGGCTGCAGACGTCCCGCCGGGCGAGGTGGTCCCGGTCGGGTTCGGCCGGCCGGAGCCGGCCACCTGGCAGTGTCAGACGACCTCGATGCCCATCGAGCGTGCCGTGCCGGCCACCTGGAGGCGGGCCGCCTCGAGGTCGTTGGCGTTGAGATCGGGCATCTTGGTCTGGGCGATCTCGGTGACCTGGGCGTCGGTGATCGTGCCCGCGACCTGCTTCGACGGGGTCTGAGCGCCCTTGTCGAGTCCGGCGGCGGCCTTGATCAGCACCGACGTCGGCGGGGTCTTGAGGACGAACGTGAACGACCGGTCCTCGAAGATCGTGATCTCGACCGGGACGATGGTGCCCCTCTGCGCCTCGGTCTTGGCGTTGTACTCCTTGCAGAAGTCCATGATCGCCACACCATGCGGGCCCAGCGCGGTGCCCACCGGGGGCGCCGGCGTGGCCCCGCCTGCGGGGATCTGGATCTTCACGACGGCCGAAACCTTCTTCTTGGCCATTTCCTCGACTCGCTACTCGGTGGATCTCGACTGGTGAACCCGGTCGTTCACGCGCCCACGGCGTCGTGGCGCGACCGACCACTTTGGCGGCTCGGGCCGCCGATGACAACTCCGCCGGTTCCGGCGGAGGGACCTAGAGCTTCGCGACCTGGGAGAACTCGAGCTCGACCGGCGTCTCCCGGCCGAAGATGTTCACCAGGACCTTGAGCTTCAGCTGGTCCTCGTTGATCTCGACGATCTCGCCGGAGAAGTCCGCGAACGGACCTTCCTTGACCCGGACCGTCTCGCCCTGCTCGTACTCGAGACGGGGCTTGCCCCGCTTCGGAGCGGCGTCCTCGCCCTCGTCCTTCACCTGCAGGAAGTTCTCGACGTCCCGGCGCGGAAGCGGCGACGGCTTGGCTCCCTGCCCGACGAAGCCGGTGACCCCGGGCGTGTTGCGGATCACGTACCAGGCATCGTCGTCCATCTCGCAACGCACCAGCAGGTAGCCGGGGAAGACCTTCTTCTGGACGACCTGCTTCTTGCCGTTCTTGAACTCGACGACGTCCTCCATCGGGATGACGACCTCGTGGATGCGCTCCTCCATGTTCATGGACGAGGTGCGCGCCTCCAGGTTCTGCTTGACCTTCTTCTCGTAGCCCGACTGGGTGTGGACGACGAACCACTGCCCGGGCCTGTCGTAGGGGCTCAGCGGCCGGGGCCGGGCCTCCTCGAGCAGCTCGTCGGCGTCGAGGACCTCGACGTCGTCGTGCGGGGCGGGGTCGCCGGTGGCGGCATCGTCGCCGGGCGACGAGGTGACCTCGTCGGCCGCGGGGGCGACTGCCTCGTCGGCGGTCGAGCCGCCGTCTCCGAACGGATCAGATGGCATGTGGGTCTCGTCGTTGCTGTCGTCGTGTACGGGGAGAGAGGTCATCAGACGTCGAAGATCTTCAGGACGAACTCGGAGAACACCCAGTCGATCCCGAAGATCAGCAGCGTGAAGACGACGAGGGTGACGAGGGTGATGATCGAGTAGTTGATCGTTTCGGACTTGGTCGGCCACGCCACCTTGCGCAGCTCGGAGCGGACCTCTTTGGCGAACTGCACCGGGCCGGTGCGCTGCTCCTTCGACCGTGCGGCCTGAGGACCTCGCTTGGTGCGCAGCGGCTCACCGTCGGGGCCGAGCTCGCCCTGGCGCTGCAACATGCGCTTCTGTTCTCGGTTCAACGCCATGACGACACTTCCCACCGACGATCCGGGAGATGGGGGTTCGGAGCAGGGCAGGAGGGACTCGAACCCCCAACCGCCGGTTTTGGAGACCGGTGCTCTACCAATTGAGCCACTGCCCTAGGGGACTGCGAACGGATGCTCTCGTTCGGGACGTCCGAGGGTACCAGCCGCGCGAGCGGTCAAGCCCTCGTCGACCCGGGAGAAGAGCCTAGGCCGTTGGGCACCCGGCAGCGAAACGGGTCAGGCCGGCCGGCGACGCGACGCCAGCACCACCACACCACCGACGCCCGCTGCGGTGACCGCTGCCAGACCACCGAGGCAGGCGGCCCGCCGACCGGTGCGACGGTGCCGGGAACGCCGGCCGAGGGCCTCGTCGAGACGGCCGAGCGCCTCCACCGCCAACTCGGCCGGGACGCTGAGGCGCTCGGTGCGCATGGCCGCCATCACCCGTCGCAGCCGCCGGTACTGGGCCAGGTCGGCTTGGCAGCGGAGGCACTCGGCGACGTGGCGGGCCTGGTCGGGTTCGAGGACGCGCGGGTCGTCGACCGCACCGGCCAACCGATCGGCCAGCGCCTCACACCGCACGGGCGGCGTCCCCGTCGTCGGTGGACACGGCCTGCAGCGCGACGTCGTCGCGGAGCTTGCGACGGGCCCGGTGCAGACGAACCTTGGCGGCGGACTCGGAGATCCCGAGCTCACTGGCGATCGCCTCGTGCGACAGGTCGTAGATGTCGCGGAGCACGACCACGGCCCGCAACTTCGGCGGTAGCGCCTGAACGGCCTCGCGGACGCGGTCTCGCAGGTCATGGTGCTCGGCTCGACCGGTCGGGTCGTGCCCCGGACGGAGGTCGACCACTGCCAGCTCGTCGTGGAGCTCGTCGTGACGGTGTCGACTGCGGCGGCCCAGGTGGGTGGACGCACAGTTGGCGGTGATCCGGTAGAGCCAGGTCGTGAACTGGGCATCCCCGCGGAAGCGGCGCAGGCCGCGGAACGCCCGCAGGTAGGTGTCCTGCACGACGTCGCCGGCGTCGTCGTCGTCGCCGGTCAACCGGAAAGCGAGCGTGTAGGTGCCGGCGTACGTGACGCGGACCAAGTCATCGAAGGCCGCTCGGTCGCCGCCTCGCGCCGCCCGCACCAGCTCGTCGAGGTCGACCGGCTCCGCCGCCGAAACCCGGGCGACGGCGCGACGAGGGCTCCGGCGCCGGACCACCCCGCCGGACGGACGCACACGCCGGCCATCCGAGCCCGGACGCGCCACGTCGGTGGCCGCCGAAGCCGCCACCGACGTCAGGTCGCTCACGTGCCCGAACCGCTCGTCGCGGTCGAGGCCGTCGATCAGCGGGTCTCCTTGTGCGCGGTGTGCGCCCGATCCCACTTGCAGTACTTCTTGAGCTCGATGCGCTCGCGATCGTTGACCTTGTTCTTGGTCGTGATGTAGTTGCGGCGCTTGCAGACCTGGCACTCCAGGGTGACCTGCACTCGCTTCTCGTTCTTCGCCATCGTTGGCTGGCTCCTGCTCTCGACCGGCAGTGCCGGTCAGGCGATTACTTGATGATCTTGGTGACGCGGCCGGCGCCCACGGTACGACCACCCTCACGGATGGCGAACCGCAGACCCTCTTCCATCGCGATCGGGTTGATCAACTCGACCGTCATCGTCGTGTTGTCACCCGGCATGCACATCTC
>DATDIY010000186.1:0-2181 GCA_036520815.1 Acidimicrobiales bacterium | reverse complement strand
GGAGATGGAGCACCTCGTGGCGGGTGCTCACGTCGATGCCCGACGTGGGCTCGTCGAGCACGAGCAGCTGCGGATCGGACATGAGGGCGCGAGCGATGAACACCCGTTGGAGCTGGCCGCCCGACAGGTCCCGGAGATGGCGGTCGGCCAGGCCGGAGAGCCGGAGGCGGTCAAGTAGACCGTCGACCTGGTCGCGCTCGCTCCGGGTGGCCCACGGCAGGTTGCGGCGCCGGGCTCGGGCGAGCAGCAGGCACTCGGCCACGGTCAGCGGGAAGGTCAGGTCGACGGCGCCGATCTGCGGCACGTAACCGGCCCGCAGGTCGGCCCGCCGGTGGACCCGTCCGGAGGTCGGTCGCACGAGGCCGAGTACGGCGCGCAACAGCGAAGTCTTGCCGGCCCCGCTGGGCCCGACCACACCGACGAAGTCGTCGGATCGGAGGGAGAGGTCGACGTCGACGAGGGCTGTAGTCCGCCCGTAGCGGACCGTCAGACCCTCGACCGCAACGAGCGTCTCGCCCTTCGGTCTCATTGCGGGTACGTGGCCTCGTCGTCGACGGTGGGAGTGGTGTCGAGGGCGTCGAGCGCCGACGGGTCGCCTCCAAGGGCCTCGGTGATCGTCCGGTAGTCGAAGCGCATCAGCCCGTACCAGGAGTGCTCGGCGTCGCCCGGGTCCTCGGGGAGGTCGTCGTCGCGCAGCACGTCGACGTAGCGCACGCCGGCCTCGTCGCCGATCTGCTCGAGCACCGGGCTGGGGAAGACCTCGGACCCGAAGATCGCCGGCACCCCGGTCTCTCTCACCTGTGAGATCAGGTCGGCGACCTCGCCCGGGGTCGGGTCGTCGAAGGTGGAGGGCTGGATGGCGCCGATCACCTCGAAGCCGTAGTCCTGGGCGAAGTAGGCGTAGGCGTCGTGGTAGGTGAGCAGCCTGCGGTTCTCGGCGGGGATGGTGGCGAAGGCGGTGCGGAGGGCGGCGTCGAACTCGTCGACCTGGTTCGAGAAGTCGGCGGTGTTGGCCTCGTACTCAGCCTCGTTGTCCGGGTCGAGCTCGGTCATCTGGTCGCGGATGATCTCGGCGTACCGCTTCGCCATCGACGGGTTGGTCCACAGGTGCGGGTTCGGCTTGCCCTCCTCCTTGGGGAAGGAGAAGTCGTAGATCCACTCGTCCTCGGTGACGGTCTGGTCGGCCAGCTCGATGATCGGGGTCCCGTCAGGGGTGACCTCCTCGGCCAGTTCCATGGTCGGCTGCTCGAGCTGCAGGCCGTTGAGGAACACGACGTCGGCCGTCTCGAGAGCCTCCGCGTCGGATGGCTTCGGCTCGAACGTGTGGGAGTTGGTGCCCTCGGGGACGATCCCGCGGATGTCGGCGTTGTCGCCGATCACGGCGGCTGCGATCGAGGTGATGGGTGCGACCGTCGTGACGATCCGAAGGCGCTCGTCAGCCAACCTGCTCGTCGTGGTGCCGCTCGCCTGGCCGGTGCTCGACGAGTCGCTGCCGCACGCCACGGCTCCGACGCCCAGCGCGGCCGCCGCCAGGGCTCCGGCGGCCATCCGACCGAGGGTCGATCCCATCACGCGCCTCCTTCGTGGGTGCGAGGACTTCGCAATTAGGACTTCAACCCTAGTGCGTCAGCTGAGCGTGTCGAGATGGGTGGCGAGGTGGTAGGGGAGTCGGGGCCGATACCTTGTCGACGTGGCCAGCCACACCTTCGTCCCCAGCGCCCACGTCCATGCCGCAGTGGACCTCCCGTCGCTCGACGAGCTGCTCGAACGAGTGCGGGCGTCAGGTGGCCGGATCACCACCGCTCGGCGGGCGGTCCTGCAGGCACTGCTCGACGCCGGCGACGAGCATCTCACCGCCGAGGAGGTCGCTGACCGGGTCCACCGCAACACCCCCGAGGTCCATCTCTCGACGGTGTACCGGACCCTGGAGTCGCTCGAAGGTCTGGGGATCCTGCGCCAGGCTCGCCTCGGTGCCGGCCCCGTCAGCTACCACCTCGCCGCCGACGAGCACCATCACGCCGTGTGCACCTCGTGCGGAAAGGTGATCGTGCTCCCGGCGTCGAGCGTCGCCTCGATCACACGGCGGCTGGCCAAGGACGACGGCTTCGTCGCCGACCCGCAGCACCTCACGATCACCGGTCTCTGCGCCGACTGCGCCTGACCCCGGTCGGTTCGAGGCCC